>JAGZWL010000141.1:0-2461 GCA_018378955.1 Atopobium sp.
ATAAAATCTCGAGAAAACCGCGGGAAAATGAGTAAATTTTTCCGCTTGCAGGCAAAATAAGTACGTTTGTACATTCGTCTAGTTATAACTAGGTATATGGACTAACATATGATGACGAACTGTACTAATCATCTGTTGAGAGGATTAATAGATGAATACAAGTAAAGCTGCATTTCATGCGCTTTTCTCTAAGAATAAAGCCAAGAAATCAACCGGCATTCCTCTAAGTGCTGGCATGGTACTTGTTACCCTTGGCATCGTCTACGGTGACATTGGCACTTCTCCAATGTACACCATGAAGGCAATTATCGCTGGTAATGGTGGACTTCTTACCATGAGCACCGATGTTGTTTTGGGTGCTCTGTCCCTCATTATCTGGACGCTGACACTCATTACGACCGTTAAATACGTCATGGTTGCAATGAAGGCAGACAACCACAATGAGGGCGGAATCTTTGCGCTCTACAGTTTGGTTAAAAAGTGCGCCAAATGGCTGATTATTCCTGCCATGATTGGTGGCGCAGCTCTTCTTGCTGACGGTATTTTGACCCCAGCTGTTACAGTAACCACCGCTATTGAGGGTTTGCGTACTATTCCTGCAGCTCATGCTATTATTGGTGATAATCAGCACATTGTTGTCATGATTACCATCATCATCCTCTGCACCCTCTTTGCCTTACAGAAGGCAGGTACTTCTACCATTGGTAAGGCCTTTGGCCCTGTCATGACGCTTTGGTTCTTGTTCTTGGGTGCTATGGGTGTTATGAACATGTTTGCTGACATTAGCGTTATTCGAGCTCTTAACCCAGTCCGCGGCATTCTGTTCCTCTTTGATGGCAAGCTCAATGCAGCTGGCCTCATGGTTTTAGGTAGTGTCTTCCTTTGTACCACTGGTGCAGAGGCACTTTATTCTGACATGGGTCACGTTGGCAAGAGCAACATTTACGTAAGCTGGCCTTTTGTTAAGGTCTGCTTGATTCTGAACTACCTTGGACAAGGTGCATGGCTCATTACCAACCACAATGACACCGCGCTAAATACCATCAAAGACCTCAATCCTTTCTTTGAGATGCTTCCTGGTCAGCTTAGACCATTTGCCGTTATTCTCTCTGCGCTTGCTGCAATTATTGCCTCTCAGGCACTGATTACTGGCTCTTACTCCATTGTCTCTGAGGCTATTAAGCTTGACCTTATGCCTCATATCAAGATCAACTACCCCTCCACAACTAAGGGCCAGATTTACATTCCACTTGTAAACAACATCATGTGGGTTGGTTGCATTGGCGTTGTACTTCTCTTCCAGAGCTCTGAGCACATGGAAGCAGCGTACGGTCTTGCAATTACCGTTACCATGCTCATGACCTCAATCTTGCTCTACACCTACCTGGCTGTTATCAGAAAGCGCCTATGGGCGGCAATTCCATTCATTCTTTTCTTTGGTGCTATCGAGGCTATGTTCTTCTTCTCAAGCCTTACCAAGTTCTTCCACGGCGGCTACTTTACCGTTCTTATGGCTACCGCAATCTTTGTTGTCATGTTTGTCTGGCGCCGCGGTACCGCTGTTGAGAGGACGCAGAGCGTTTATCTCCCCGTAGATAAATACATTGACCAGCTCCGTAGCTTGAGTCACGATGCAGATTATACAACCCTCGCCGATAACCTGGTCTTCTTGACCAATGACTCTTCATTTGACAAGCTGGATCGTGACATCCTCTATTCCATCTTGGATAAGCGTCCAAAGCGTGCTAAGGCTTACTACTTCATTAACATCTCGCTGACAGACGATCCAAATACCCGTGAATTTATCGTCAATGACTTTGGCACAGACTTCCTGTTCAAGATCACCCTGCGTCTTGGCTTTAGGGTAAATCAGCGTATTAACACCTATCTGTATCAGATTGTTGGTGACCTGATTAAGAACAATCAGCTTGCTCCACAGAATCACAAGTATTCCATCTACAAGGAGCACTCCGAGATTGGTGACTTTAGATTCTGTCTGCTGCGTAAGGTACTAGCTCCAGAGACTGACATCAACGGTTTTGACGCTCGTTGCCTTGAGCTCAAGTACTTTATTCGTCGCATCTGCGGATCTCCTGCTCGCTGGTATGGTCTTGAGAACTCCAACATTGTCTTTGAATACGTTCCTCTGTTCTCCAAGGTTAAGCGTGAGCAGAAGCTTACTCGTATCATGATTGACGAGGCGGCTCAGACGGGTTCTATGCCACTTGTTGAGGCTCCTATGAAAGAGCGTATTGCAGAGATTGAGGAAGACGAAGATATCTTTGCAGAAGCGCTGCACAAGGAGCGCGTTGAAAACGCAGCTACTGTTGCAGACTACGTTGGTGGCGATACCGCTAGCTTCCGTCCTCTTAAACTTGACGAAGAAGAGGTTGATGAAGATGTCTTTGAGGAGCAGCAGGACAGTAATCACTAACCTAGCGCGTAGTAGTTTTACTTCTCA
>JAGZWL010000142.1:0-2391 GCA_018378955.1 Atopobium sp.
ATACGTAAAGTCATAGTCAGTAGCAGGGAGCTCAGGATAAGCGCCTGCGGTGACCAGAGTGGTGGTTACACCAAAAGGAGCAAAACCAGGACGAGTAGTGGTGTAGTGAGAATACGCACCGGTGTCTCTAATGGTCTGACCAACGCGAACGACAATCTCGCCATACTGACCAGGGACAGGAGTCTGGTGGCCAGAATGCTGAGGGTTGTCTGTAAGGACCCTGGATGTATCGGCATTACCGTCAGCCGAGAAAACAGAAACCTTTACACCTGGTGTAGATGTATCAATACTGTCTGCAAATGCAAGTTTTGGTACAGAAACTGCAAGAACTGCAACAAGCGCAAGCGCAAGCGTGCATGCAATTCTCTGAAGCGTCTTAATGTGGCGCATAAATCCTCCTGAAACTATTACAAGTAATTACTTACTCTTACGACCAAAAATCAGCCGTAAGAGCATAGAGGACAAGGCAATTCTTAGTAAATGATCCAAGAGAGATTACATATATCTTTCATAGGTTTTCCACGCTTTTTCCATATGTTTTGCGCAAAAAAGCGCGGCGAGAAACTCACCGCGCATAAATACATAGGTAGTAATGCTTGTAGATCAAAAACTACTTAACAAGCAGGAAGTATGCGATAACAGCAATACCCAAAATAATACGGTACACACCAAAAGGCTTAAAATCATGCTTGCGGACATAACCCATAAGCGCACGAACCATAACCAACGAAACAATAAAGGCTACCAGGCAACCTACACCCAGAATAACTGCCTCGGGAATGGTAAAGGTATTGCCCTTCATAAAGTAGCGTACAAGTCTCAACGCAGAAGCGCCGGCCATAGTAGGAATAGCCAGGAAGAACGTAAACTCAGCAGCCACTGCCCTCGAGCAACCAAGTGCTAAACCACCCAGGATGGTTGCACCAGATCTTGAAGTACCTGGAACAATTGCAAGTACCTGGAAAACACCAATACCAAGCGCGGTCTTCCAGTCCAGGTTGTCAATGTCTTGTACGCGGGCCAGGTTGTCGGCAGAGGGGGCCTTAAGGGATGCTGCAGCATCTGGGCTCATGTGCTTGCCTCGGGGCACCTCAACCTTTACTGCTGCAGCGACCTTCTCGCGATGGAGCTCAAGCAGGATAAAAATGATGCCGTAGAAAATAAGAGTTGCAGCAATAACAAAAGGACTTCCAAGATGCTCTTCAATGAAGTCATTGAGCGGCAGGCCAATTGCTGCAGCAGGAACACAGCTGACCACCACTTTTGCCCAGAGTTTCCAGGTAGAGCGCTTCTCGTCTTTGGATTTCTTTGGCGAGAAGGGATTGAGCTTGTGGAAAAATCCCACGCATACTGCAAGAATTGCACCAAGCTGAATAACTACCAGGAACATATTCCAAAAGTCTTCAGAGACATTGAGTGGTAAAAACTGATTGAGCAGCAGCATATGGCCTGTTGATGAGATAGGTAGCCACTCGGTAATACCCTCAACCACGCCAAATAACGCTGATTTAAGCGCTTCAATCCACAAAATTGCCGACTCCACTAAAACCTCCTTGGGGACTGATTACGAACCTATTGTACGCAATCCGTTCGCCCTTTCTTTTCCTACCGTTCACGGTTTTACCTAACGACTTTACTACTTTAAAAGTGCCTTGTTTTCTGCAAAGTTGGCATTTGAAGCCAAAAACAAGTAGAATTGACACCCTCGCACGAGCGGAGAGAAGCGATTATGCGTATTTTTGAGGTCAAGTGTTATCTGACCTCGCGCTTGAAGCCAGTAATGAGCGGATGGCACTAACTGCGCACTAATCGGAAGCCCCCAATCGCGGAGGTCGATTTGAACAAATATATGCGTCACAGACGCTTACCTTCATGCTCTACCCTTATGACAGCACTCCTTGCAGCAGTGCTTGTTGTTAATACCTTTTTGTTTGGCGTCTCAAGAGCTCAGGCAGAGACTCTTGAAGAGCTCCAGGCCAAGGTAGAGCAGACCAATTCTGATTACGATGCCGCCAATCAGCGTGTGGCTGAACTGCAAAAACAGATTGCAGATAATGAGGCGCGTATTGCAGAGATTGAACAGCAACTCCCAGAGCAGCGCCTAAAAGCTGCAGAGTCTATTAGAGCAATGTATCGCATGCAGCAGGGCTCCATGGGAATTATTGATTTGCTTTTATCGGCAGATAACTTTAATGATTTGATTGCTGTTATTCAGTATCTTGAGATTATCCAGAACAAAAATTCAGATGCTATCAACCATCTGGTTGATCTTAGCAAAGAGCTTTCTGAGACTCAGTCATCTTTAAATGCACAGATGGCAGAAGCAGAGGAGCAGAAGAAAGCTGCTGAAGATGCCATGAACGCAGCAATTGCAACAAGAGAGCAACTGCA
>JAGZWL010000143.1:0-2382 GCA_018378955.1 Atopobium sp.
CACACTTACCACTAACCCCGCTATCGACATGAACGTCAACTCGGGAGTTCCTTCATATACGCACGTCAACCGCACAACCGACGCTGTTTACACACCAAACGGCAAGGGTCTGAACGTTTCATTTACGCTTGCTCACTACGGCGTTGAGTCCACTATCCTGGGCTTTTTTGGCGGCTTCTCGGGCAACTATATTGTTGAAGAGGCATCTAAGATTTGCCCGGTCAAGCCTGTGTGGATTGACGGTATTACCCGCGTAAACATTTTTGTTACCACGCCAGAAGGCGAGCTCAAGTTCCCTAATGCAGGCGCTCCTGTTATTCGCTCCAAGCAAGACGAGATGCTTGAGCTGCTGCGTACTGCCTCCGACCTGGACGTGCTGGTGGTCTCCGGCTCGCTTTCTCCTGAGATGGATCCAACCTTCTACGACGAGCTCTTTGATCTTTGTCATGAGCGCGGCGCTGAGCTGGTTCTTGATATCTCTCATAAACACCTCGCAGAACTTGTCGAGAAAAAACCGCTGCTCATCAAGCCAAACGACGAAGAAGTGGCAGAGATCTTTGGCGTCGATGTCCATAACGAGGCCGACGTTCTTCTCGCCCTCCACAAGATTCACGAACGCGGAGCAAAGAACATCCTGCTCACGCTAGGCGGCGAGGGGGCGTACTTCTTTAACGGTGAACATGTCTGGCACGCAAATGCTGCGCAGGTAGAGGTGCTTTCGACGGCGTGTGCAGGTGATTCGACGCTGGCAAGCTTCATGTCGGTTTGGCTTGAGGATCCGTCTGCTGTCGAGAAGGCCCTGACGCGCGCGATGGCTACCGGCGGAAACGTTGCGATGAGCGCTGGCTTGGGCAACTTTACGCTGGTCGATAAGATCGCGGAGTCCATTCACGTTGAGCTGGTGGAGTAGGAGCGGACGTGTTGCGCGTGGAGGTGTGCGATGGTGCGCGGACTTGCGTGGAGATGCACAGGCTTACGAGCTCACGGGTTTCTCGACGTATGGCGTGCGCAAGTCTCCATATCTGCAAAATAAGTCTTTTCTCGCTTCTTGATTTCGTGTAACGTATAAGGGCTAATGTGATAATTAGGTTTTCGAAACTCTAAAGAAGGAGAGTGCAATGTCCGGACACTCTAAGTGGGCCACAACCAAGCACAAGAAAGCAGCTATCGACGCTAAGCGTTCTTCGCTGTTCTCTAAGCTTTCCCGCAACATCACTGTTGCTGCAAAGATGGGTGGCGACCCAAATCCGGACAACAACGCTAGCTTGTCTGCCGCTGTTGCCCGTGCTCGCATGGTTTCCATGCCTAACGCAAAGATTCAGGCCGCTATCGATAAGGCATTTGGCGCTGGTGCTGATGCTGCCATTTACGAGGAGATCGTTTACGAGGGATACGGTCCTGCAGGCGTCGCAGTTTACGTTGACTGCCTGACTGACAACAAGAACCGTACCGCAGCAGACGTTCGTTCCGCATTTACCCACTCCGGCGGCAATCTTGGTACCGCAGGTTCCGTTGCGTTCCAGTTTGAGCGCAAGGGCTCCATCGCAGTTGACAAGGTTATTGTCTCCGAGGAGAAGAAGGTTGCTGACCGCGAGAACGCTGTCGACGAGGACGAGTTCATGATGGCAGTTGCCGAGGCTGGCGGAAACGATTACGAGGACGCTGGCGATCAGTGGATTGTTTGGACTGCATACGACAAGATGCAGGATGTCCAGAAGGGCCTCGAGGCTCAGGGTATTGAGGTTAAGGGTTCCGAGCTTACTATGGTTCCAACCACCCCAACTGACGTTTCTGTTTCTGACGCAAAGAAGGTTCAGCGTCTTATCGATAAGCTCGACGAGCTCGATGACGTTCAGAACGTTTACAGCACCATGAACATCACCGACGAGATTGCTGCTGCTCTCGAGGAGGAGTAAGCTCTCTGGTCCGCGCCGCGCGCCGGGCGCGACGAGTGCGACGAGCGCGAAATCGCGACGAGTGCGATGCACGCGACGATGCGCGACGAGCGCGAAATCGCGACGATGCGCGCCGAGCGCGAGGTGCGACGATGCGCGATGAGCGCGACGAGTGCGAAATCGCGACCGGCGACAAAACTGCACTTCAAAGCCCCGCCAGTTGGCGGGGCTTTTTGTTTGGGTAGCGTTGATACTGTCAGAACACACCTATGTCGGATAATCTACACGTTTTTAGAAGCCCGAACACACCTATGTCAGATAATCTGTATATACAGAGCCAAAAACATAACTTACAGCCCTAAAAACACAGCAAATGACGATATTCTGAGCTTGAATTCTCATTGCTAGTGCAACACCAAAAGACAAGGTAGTGACCCATGGGTCTACAATGGCGCTTACGACAACGTTCATTGAAAGGATTTCCATG
>JAGZWL010000144.1:0-2364 GCA_018378955.1 Atopobium sp.
GGCCTACCAACTACCAATTTGCTTGCTCCAGCCTTAATTGCAGCTGAAGGTGTGGAAATTCTGACCTGATCGCCCTTCTCGGCACCTTCTGGACGTACTCCGGGGGTCACGATGAGCGCATTTGGTCCCAAAAGCTCTCTCATTTCCTGTGCTTCCTGAGGAGAGCAAACAATTACATCGGCACCTGCGCTGTAAGAAAGAGACGCCAAACGAGCAACTTCATCCTTAATAGATCCGTCTACGCCAATGGAGTGGAGTGCGTCCTCATCCATGCTGGTAAGCACAGAAATAGCCACCAGTTTGGTACGGCCAGACTCATCAACGCCACGCTCTGCTGCGGCTTCTTCTGCACCCTTTCGACCAGCAGAAATCATCTGAGCGGTTCCCAGGCCATGAATAGAGAGGATGTCTGCACCAGAAAGCGATGCAGAGTGGACAGCACCTTTGACCTGGAATGGAATGTCATGCACCTTGAGATCAAGAAACACCTTGAAGCCACGTGCGTGCATCTCATCTACCATCGAGGGCCCATAGCGATAAAAAAGCGTCATGCCAACCTTAACCCAGCGTGCATGGCCGGCGAGAAGATCGGTGAGCTCCAGAGCTCTTTCTCTTGTGCAATCAAGCGCAACAATAACGGCGTCGCGTGCCTGCTCGTCTGTTAGCATTCAACAGCTCCAATCAGCTCGTGGATGTCAGATACTCCCTGAGACTTTGCCCAGTCAGTAAGCTCGTTCAGAATACGTGGAGCACACATTGGGTCATAAAGGTTTGCAGAACCCACCGAGACAGCCGTAGCTCCCGCAAGGATAAACTCTGCAGCATCCTCGCCCGTTTCTACGCCACCAACGCCGCAAATAGGAATAGAAACCGCACTTGCGCACTCCCAAACCATGCGAACAGCAGCATTATGGCAGAGAGGACCACTGAGGCCGCCAGTTGGCTTAGAGAGCCTGCTCTTTCTTGTGTGGACGTTAATTGACATGCCTGGAATAGAGTTGATGAGCGTTAGACCATCAGCGCCTTCAGCCTCAAAAGCCTTACCAATCTCGGCAACGTTGACGGGGGCCATCTTAACCAGAATGGGCAGCTTTGTCAGAGGACGAACTGCCTTCATAATCTCTGTAGCCTGGTCTGGAGTACCACCGAGGGGCTTACCGCCCTTCTCAAGATTTGGACAACTCACGTTAAGCTCAATAGCTGAGATGTGTGGATTAAGCTCTTCAAGGCGCTCGACAACGTCAATCATCTCCTGCACGGAGTGTGCTGCCATCTGCATGATAACGCGTGTGCCACGACCCTCAAGATCTTTCATGTAGTCATCAGTGTGGGCGATAAAATCGTCCACTCCAGGATTGGCAAGGCCAACGCTGTTCATCATGCCGCCGTTGAGCTCGCACATACGAGGAGCTGGGTTTCCTTCCCAAGGAACGCGAGCAACACCCTTCATAGTGATGGCGCCAAGCAGAGAAACGTCGTAGAAACCCTCAAACTGCCAACCGTAGCCAAAGGTACCCGCAGCAGTGTTGATAGGGTTTTTCATCTGGATACCGCCCAGATTAACGGCCATTTTTACCTGATCTACCATGCGATCTCCTTTGCCTCAAAAACAGGTCCAACCATGCAAGCAGACGCATAGCCGCCCTTAGCAAGTGGGACATTGCAGGTGTTGCATGCGCCAAAGGCGCAGCTCATCATACGCTCCATAGAAACCTGGCAAGCAACGTTGTTGGCAATTGCAAGCTTGGCCACGCTTCTCATCATAGGCTCTGGACCGCAGGTATACACAGCGTCCCAAACACCTTGACTTAGAGGTTCCTCCAAAGCTGCTGTTACAAAGCCCTTAGTACCCTTAGAACCGTCATCCGTTGTGACGTACACGTTCTGTGCGCCCAAGGCGAGAAGATCTTCTTCTCCAAAGAGTTTCTCGGCAGTTTGTGCGCCAATGACCGCGTCAAACTCAACACCCAGCTCTGTAAGCTTGCGCGCTGCAGCGATAATTGGTGTGATACCCACACCTCCTGCTACCAGGACGCTTCTCTTACTAGAGGCGTTAAGGCGCCAGGGGCGACCGCAAGGAGCAGTCATGTCACTGGCGTCACCAGGCTTCATCTGAGAAAGCCTGCGTGTACCCTCGCCTACCGTTGCGTAGATAAGCTCCAGCGTATCGGTTGCTTTATCAGCAAGCGAGAAGGACAGCGGAATGCGAAGAATGTGGCGCTTATCGCCTGGAACATTAACGTTTACAAACTGACCAGGCGCTAGAGATTTACAAAGACCTTGTACCTTGAGCTGGGTTCTATACAGATTCTGGGCAACCTGGGTATTACTCAGAACCGTAAAGTCAAATACCTGTACATTTCC
>JAGZWL010000145.1:0-2357 GCA_018378955.1 Atopobium sp.
GGCTTAAATGGCTGAGGTTAGAGACTTCCTTTTTGAGATTGGTTCTGAAGAGATGCCTTCTGCTCCATTACAGAAAGCTATTGCTCAGTTCAATAAGCTCGTCGTTTCCGGACTTAAAGACTCTGGCTTGTCATTTGGAGAGGTTAAGATCCTCTCGACACCTCGTCGTTTAACTGCCTATGTAAAGGACGTTGCTGAGGCTACAGAAGAGATTTCCGAGGTCAAGCGTGGTCCTAAGGCAGAGATTGCTTTTGATGCAGAGGGTAAACCAACCAAGGCTGCTGAGGGATTTGCTCGCAAGTGCGGCGTAAACGCTGATGCGCTGACTCGTCGTGTAGACACTGACGGTCATGAGTATGTTTTTGCAGAGCTCAATATTCCTTCAGTTCCTGCTACAAAGATTCTCTCTGAGCTGGCAACTTCTTGGATTTCTGCACTTGATTGGCCTCGTAGTCAGCGCTGGGGTTCTTTCCATGAGCGCTACGTTCGTCCTGTTCGCTGGCTGTGCGCTCTCTTTGGTTCAGAGATTGTTCCTGTTACGTACGCTGATGTAACTAGCTCAAACACCACCCAGGGCCATCGTGTCCTTGGTCCTGGTTACCATGAGGTAGCAAGTCCAGCTGACTATGAGCAAGTTCTTAAAGACGCTGGCGTTTTGCTTCAGGAGCAGAGAAAAGACGTTATTCTCGCTGGTATCAAAGAGGTAGAGGCCGCTCGTCCGGGCTCTCACGTTGATATGCCAGAGAAGGTCTTTGAGGAGGTCATTAACCTAACTGAGTGGCCTCAGGTTCTTGTGGGTACCTTTGACGAGGAATTCCTTAACGTTCCTTCAGAGATTATTACTGAGTCCATGCTTTCCAACCAGCGCTATTTCCCAATCTATGACGCTGCGGGTAAGCTGACTCGCGAGTTTATTGTGGTTTCTAATGCAGACCCATCTTGCGCCGAGCGCGTCATTGACGGCAACGAGCGCGTTGTTCGTGCTCGTCTCGACGACGCTAAGTTCTTCTTTGAGGAGGACTTAAAGCACACACTTGACGAGTTTGCTCAGCGCCTTGAGACCGTTGTCTTTCAGGAGAAGCTTGGCACGGTTCTGCAGAAGACTCAGCGTATGGAGGCTCTTGCTGCAGAGATTGCGCTCGACGAGACATCCAGCAAAGAAGAGGCTGAGCTTGCTGCTCGCGCCGCTCACCTTGCAAAGGCAGACCTTGTCAGCCAGGCGGTTGTCGAGTTCACCAGCCAGCAAGGCGTCATGGGTGGCTACTACGCAGAGGCAGCTGGCGAGAAGAGCGATGTAGCCGCAGCCATTCGCGAGCACTATCGTCCTCGCTTTGCCGGCGACGAGCTCCCAAGTGGCCAGATTGGTCGCTTTGTAGCTATTGCTGACAAGCTTGATACCATCTGCGGCATCTTTGCCATCAACGAGCCACCAACCGGCTCTTCCGATCCTTATGCCGTTCGTCGTGCAGCTATTGGTGTTATTGCACTGGTCCGCTCAACGGCAAACCTTGACCTCAAGAAGCTCATTGCAAGCTCTCTGGAGCTCTACCGCCAGCAGGGTCTTGTTGTTGACGAGTCTGTTCAGTCTCAGGTTGAGCAGTACTTTATTGGCCGCCTTGCATCTATTGCAAAGGACGAGAAGATCTCTGCAGATGCTATTGAGGCTGTTAGCGCAATTGGCGTTATTAATCCTGATGAGTTCCTTCAGCGTGCTCGTGCGCTTGATGAGGCACGTCAGAACGAGCCTGAGCTCTTTGAGGACCTTGCTACTGCTTATGCACGTGCAGCTCACCTTAGCGACGCTTCACTTGGTACAGAAGTTGATACAGAGCTTCTTACCGAGCCAGAGATGTCATTGCTCGCTGCTTGCGAAGAGGGCCAGAAGCAAGTGGCTGCTGCTCTTGCTGGTGCAGACTATGCTGCTGCTGTTTCTGCGCTGTCTCAGCTGCGTGAGCCAATTGATATTTTCTTCGACAAAGTACTTGTCATGGATGAAAATGATACCGTTCGCCGAAATCGTTTGCGTCTTTTGAACAAGTTTGCCCAGGTATTTAGTAATGTCGCCGATATTAGTGTGCTTTCTCGCAAGAAGTAGGGTACGCTTAGATTGATAAATGTTTGTATCTTTCTGAATACTTGACTGAAAGGGTTACAGCATGAGCACACTTGACATTGATAACAACTCTCTTGGTGATGGTCTGCCTATCGTCTACGTTTTGTCAGACTCTCGTGGAGAGACCGGTGCCGCAGTAGTTAAGGCTGCTGCTGCTCAGTTTGGCGATGATTCCGTAGAGATTGTAAGGGTTCCAAATATTCATAGCGTTGATGATGTTCGTGCATACTTCAACGAGCATGAA
>JAGZWL010000008.1:0-32412 GCA_018378955.1 Atopobium sp.
CACTTCGCGACGCCCTTGATCCAAAGATGCGTTCTTAGAAAGGAGGTTACGTTTATGGCAGAAAAAACAGATGCAACATTTGAGCACGTTATCGAGGGTCCAAATGGACAGTCTGTGCAATTTTGCAGCCTTGAGGAGCGCAAACTTGCACAAGAAACCGCTCAAAAGGAGCGAGAAGAGCAGTGCAAGAAGAACGTCCTTCTCGACGTTAATCATCTTGATGTTACGCTTTTCACCGAAGATGGCGCACTTCCTGCAGTAAGTGACCTCTCGTTTATTATGCGTAAAGGCGAGACTCTTGCGGTAGTAGGAGAGTCTGGCTGCGGTAAGTCCATGACGGCTTTGTCGGTTATGGGATTGCTTCCAACGCCTCCTGCACAAATTACCGGCGGAGAAATTATTTTTGAGGGAACTGATTTAACGCAGCTTCCTCGTGGTGGCATGCGTGACTTCCGCGGTAATCGCATTGGCATGATTTTCCAGGAACCTATGACCTCCTTGAATCCTGTTATGAAATCTGGTCTTCAGATTCGTGAGGGCATCCTTGTTCATAATCCCAACATGAGCAAACAGGAGGCAGATCAGAAGGCCCTTGATATGATCAAGCTGGTGGGTATTCCTGCACCAGAGAAGGTCTTCTCGTCATATCCACATGAGCTTTCTGGTGGTATGCGCCAGCGTGTCATGATTGCTATGGCACTTGCTTGCCAGCCATCACTGCTTATCTGCGACGAGCCAACAACCGCTCTTGACGTAACGGTTCAGGCACAGATTCTGCAGATTATCGATCGCATGAAGCAAGATTTGGGCACCGCTGTCATGTTGATTACACACGACATGGGCGTTGTTTCCGAGATGGCTGACTGGGTTCTTGTCATGTACGCTGGTCATCGTGTTGAGTATGCGCAGTCTGCAGAGCTCTTTACTAACCCTCTGCACCCTTATGCTCAGGGCTTGATTGCGTCCATTCCATCGTTTGACGAGCGCACCAAGGAACTCTATGCAATTCCTGGTAGCGTTCCTATGCTTTCTCATATGCCTTCTGGCTGCCCGTTCCATCCACGTTGTCCGTTTGCTAAGGACATTTGTAAGAAGCGTCGTCCTGGCTTGACTGCTGTTGGTGAAGACAATTGCCATACTGTCAGCTGTTGGAAATACACTGATGAGTGGGGTGAGTAGTCATGGCAGAAGAGAAGAACACAGACGTCAAAGACCTTTCTGGCGAGAAAACCATCTTGTCCGTAAAGAATCTTGTTAAGCGATTTCCCATTAAGAACGGTGTTTTTGGTCGTTCAAACGCTTCCGTTCATGCTGTTGAGGATGTTTCGTTTGACCTTAGGCGCAAAGAAACTCTGGCTATCGTTGGCGAGTCTGGCTGCGGAAAGTCTACAACCGGCAAGTGCGTATTGCGCCTCACCGAGCCAACCTCTGGTACGGTTGAGCTTGATGGGGAAGATTTCACCTCACTTAAGGGAGAAGACCTCAAGCGTGCTCGTCAGAAGATGAAGCTTATCTTCCAGGATCCTTACAGCTCACTGAACCCTCGTATGACGGTCATGGATATCATTGGCGAGCCTATTGATATTGCAGGCACCTATAAGACAAAGGCAGAGCGTGATGCTCGCATTGAAGAGGTTATGGAGGAAGTTGGCCTTAACCTTGAGTTCAAGTACCGCTACCCTCATGAGTTTTCGGGCGGTCAGCGCCAGCGCATTGGTATTGCTCGCGCTATTGTGCTTGAGCCAGAAATTGTTGTCTGCGATGAGCCTGTTTCTGCTTTGGACGTTTCTGTTCAGGCAAAGGTAATCAATCTGCTTGAAGAGCTTCAGAAGGACCACGGTCTGGCCTATATCTTTATTAGCCATGACCTTTCCGTTGTCCGCCACATTGCAGATACTGTTATGGTCATGTATCTGGGTCACCAGATGGAGTTTGCCACTAAAGACGCCCTCTTTGAGCGTCCTTTGCACCCATACACTCAGGCACTTTTGGACGTTATTCCTCGTATTCGCCACGAGCGTATCCAGGAAAAGCGCATTCTTCAAGGTGACGTTCCAAGTCCTGCAAATCCACCTTCAGGTTGCGTATTCCACACGCGTTGCCCTAAGGCAATGAAGGTTTGCTCCGAGCGCATTCCTGATCGCATTGAGGCTGAGCTAGGTCATTTCTGCGCCTGCCACCTGTACGACACATCGCTTTCTGATGCCGACCGTACACCTCAGGTTGCACACGCTATTGAGGCGGCTCAGAAGGCCGTAGAAGAAGCGCGCCTTGAGGAGAAGATTTCCGAGTAGCGCATCTTATTGTCGTGTCTTAAAACGGCATACAAACACAAAAAAGGCGAGAAGACCAATTGATCTTCTCGCCTTTGTTTTTGGGTGTAGGAAGCCTTACTTCTTCTTAACCTTATCGAAGTGAGGGTTAACCAGAACGCTGAGGCCCGTAAACTCTGGCTTCAAGACGTAAGGCATCTGTGGCCAGTCGATAGGCAGGCAAGCGTAGTCTGTGTGAGTCATAAGGCTGTCTGCCTGGCGGGTAAGCTCCAGGACCTTATCGTTGTCGTTAACGGTAAGGCGAGCCTGGTCAACCAGGTTGTCAAACTCGGTGCTGTTGTAGAAGGAAGACTTCTTTGCGGCGCGGTCAGAGCGGAAGTAGGAGCCCATGTGCTCAACACCCTGGAAGGAGAGGGTAGACCAGGTAACAAGAGTGACTTCAAGGTCACCGTTAGTACGTGCGTCGCTCCAAACACCAGAGTCAATAACGCTTACGTTACAGGTAACGCCAATCTTTGACCAAGCATCCTGAAGGGCAACCATGAGGTTCTGATCCTGGCTTCTGACCTGTGCGTTAAGAGTGAGGTTAGAAACACCAGCCTCTGCAAGAAGCTGCTTTGCCTTGTCTACGTTGTACTCAAACTCTGGAGCGGACTCGTTGTAGCCGGTCTCAGAAGATGGGATAAACGACTTAGCAGGCTTTGCAACACCAGAAAGAATGGTGCTACAAATGGTGTCTCTATCAATTGCCATAGAGAGAGCCTGACGAACGCGAACATCTTTGAGGTTCTCGCTCTTAAGGTTCAAGTTTACAAACTGCGTGGATGCAGGAGTGTAGTTGACAATCTCTTTGGAAATAGACTCATCATTTTGGTACTGCTGAATAAGAGATTGAGAAATAAAGACCAGGTCAACATCATTGTTCTTGTAGTTAAGAATACGGGTGTTAGCGTCGTCAATGTAGACAAATCTGAGCTCATCCAGACCAGGCTTGCCCTCATGGTAGTCAGCAAATCCCTCAAGAACAACTTCTGTAGTGCTGTCGTTTGAAACAAGCTTATAAGCGCCAGTACCAATAAAGTTGGTCTCAGTACCCCAGGCCTCACCAGCTTCTTTGCAAGCCTTCTCTGGGTAGATAACAGCGTAGAACTGAGCCATGATTGCATTAAAGGTTGAATAAGGTTGTGTCAGCTTAATATCAAAGTGACGGTCATCCTTAATAACAACACCAGAAAGCTCTTCTGTTGTGCCGGCAATGATGTCTTTAGCACCCTCGATGTATGCGTACGAGTCAATTGAGGTTGCCTTAGTAGCAGGCAAGAACATACGCGTGAAGGTGTATTTAACGTCAGAAGACTTAAGGGTCTCTCCATTGTGGAATTTGATGCCATCCTTAAGCTCATATGAGTAGGTAAGGCCATCTTCAGAGACAGTAGGAAGGCCGGTTACCAGGTTTGGCTCAATCTCTTTTGTGTCTGGATTAAGTACCAGCAAAGACTCTGCAACTGCCTCAGATACACCAACAGAACCAGAAGTCTTCTGAGTATCAAAGGTTACTTTTGGGTTGTTTACACCAAAGCGCAATACCTTTTTCTCTGCGTCTCCGCCAGCTGAACCGCCACAAGCAGAAAGTAGTGAAGCAGAACCGGCGGCAACGGCAGCCGCCAAAGATCCACGTAAGAATGATTTACGGGAAAGGTTATTAAATACGTGCTCTTTCATAGGGCGCCTTCCGTTTGCATCTTCGAAATACGAAGCTTTAAATGTAAAAACTGGCTTCTTAATACCCAAATTAATTGTACGCAATACAGAAAAATGTTTCATTAATGAAAAAACATTGTGGAGGAGGGCTTGCTAGAGTGGCACGAAAAGCGCAAAAGCGATAAAGTCAAAGACTCAATAAGGGTCAACTTTTACTGTTATGTTGTTTGAAGAACTGAGTGTTAAGAGGATTTTGTGGTTATTCCAGATATTGTCAAAGATGCATTTAGTGATGTTCCCAAGCTTCCTGCTTCTGAACGCCCTCTTATCTGTGTGACTCCTCGCTGGATGCCTGAAGAAAATTTTTCTGATTCTGCTTCTGTAGCACAAATTCAGTTTGACGCCATTCTTGCAGCTGGCGGCATTCCAATCATGATGCCGTTAACAGAAGATCCAGAAGTTATTGGTCAGTTTGTTGAGATGTGTGACGGCTTCTGCCTCACTGGTGGTCACGATGTTGACCCTCGCAATTGGGGAGAAGAGCCACGCGACCTTAATCGTTTGTGTCCTATACGAGATGCGCTTGAGTTTGAGTTGGTAAAGCAGGTACTTGCTGCAGATAAACCTTTACTTGCTATTTGCCGTGGCCTTCAGCTTATAAACGTTGTGCTGGGCGGTACGCTTGTGCAAGATCTGCACACCATGGAGCCAGCAGAAAATCATGCATTCTGGACTCATTCAGCAAATCTGTATCATCCAGCTCATGCTGTTCATGTTCAGAAAGACTCTTTGCTGTATAACGCTCTGGGCAAGGTAGAAGACATTCAGGCAAATTCATACCACGATGAGGCGCTCCGAAAGGTGTCTTCTGAACTCAAGGTAGTTGCCTATGCGTCAGACGGCATTATTGAAGGCGCTGAGGTTAAGGGGAAGAGATTTGCTATAGGCGTACAGTGGCATCCAGAATATGGATGGCATTACAGTAAAGCTGATTGCGAACTTTGGAAATCCTTTGTTACAGCTTCGCAAGCCTCGCGGTCTTCTCGTTAATATATTGATACTCTAAACTGCGTTGACTATTTGGTTAGCGCAGTTTTTTGTAAGGGAGTTTTATGAGTGACGTGCTAGATAGATTTATTGCGTATTGCAAGGTTTCTTCTCAGTCTAATCCGCTGACCGCAGATAAGGTTCCTTCAACTGAGTCTCAGTTCCAGATGGCTGAGGTTGTTGCGGCCGATCTTCGTGAGCTTGGCGCAGAAAATGTAACCGTCGACGAGCACGCTTATGTGGTTGCTCATTGGCCAGCAAGTAAGGGTCTAGAGGATCTTCCAACTCTTGGTTTCTGCTGCCATATTGATACGGCTTGGCAGTCTTGGGGCAATCCTGTTCATCCTCAGGTTGTTACGTATGAGGGCGGCAAGCTGGTAGTTGGTTCTGACCGCGAGGGTAGAGAGGTCTACATTAGCCCAGAGACTAATCCTCAGCTTGAGCACATGGTTGGCTGGCAGCTTGTTACTACTGATGGCACTTCGCTGCTTGGCGGCGATGACAAGGCCGGCATTGCTATGCTGGTCAGCTTACTTGCTCGCTACAAGGAGCATCCAGAGCTTAAGCATCCACGTATTGCGCTTGCGTTTGTTCCTGATGAGGAGATTGGCCACGGCGCTGCTCTTCTGGACCTTGATGCCTTTGGCGCAGCTTATGGCTACACCATTGACGGTGGCCCCTTTGGTGAGTTCTGCTACGAGACGTTCAATGCTGCTGAGGTGTTTGTGCGCGCTCACGGACTTTCCGTTCACACAGGTACCGCAAAAGGCCAGATGATCAATGCATCTGAGGCAATCATGCGCTTCCACGAGCTGCTTCCACCTGCGGAGCGCCCTGAGTTTACTGAGGGCTATGATGGCTTCTTCTATCTGGAGCGCGTCAATGGTGATTGCGAGTCTGCTCGCGCTGATTACATTATTCGTGACCATGACCAGGCAAAGGTTGAGCGCCGCAAGCAGTTGATGGTTGATGCTGCAGCATATGTAAACAAGCAGATTGGCTCTGAGGTACTCTCCGTTGAGATTCGCGATCAGTATCACAACTTGGCTGATATTGTCCTCAAGCCCGAGTATGCACACTTAATTGAGAACGCTCGTACTGCATACGAGAAGACCGGTGTAGAGATGACCTGCATTCCAATGCGCGGCGGCACCGACGGATCCCAACTTTCCTTTAGAGGATTCCCATGCGCTAATCTTTCTGCCTGCTACTACAATGCTCACGGTGTCAGAGAGTTTGTTCCTGTCCCAGAACTTGAGAGCATGGTTGACATGCTGGAGTACCTGGTAGAACTCTACACCCATCCACAAAACTAGGAGATTTTCATGACTCATTTTGAGACTGATACACAGTATCTGATTGACACTACAAAGAAACTTGTTGAGTGCGATAGTCCTGTTGGCTACTATGAGCGCATTCACGAGCTGCTTCGTGAGCTTGTCGCTGAGGCAGGCTATGAGCTTCAAATTGACAATAAGGCTACTGCATACGTCCTGGTAGAAGGCAAGGATACCAGCAAGACTGTTGGCGTTAATGCTCACCTTGACACCATTGGCCTGATTGTTCGTGGCTTCAACACAGACGGCACGCTGCGCGTTCGCCAGCTGGGCGGCATCAACTACCACAGCATTGAGGGCGAGACCTGCCACGTTGTCTGTAGAGATGGCTCCGTTGTTGACGGTCAGGTAATCTGCAACCACCACTCCGTTCACGTCTTTGAAGACGCTAGAACCATGGAGCGCAACGAGGACAATATGTCTATCTCGCTTATAGCTGACGTTTCTTCTGCTGAGGAAGCTCGTGCGCTGGGCGTTTCCGAGGGTGCGGTTGTTGCCATTGACTCTCACTTTGAGATGTATGACAACGGCTATATGGTTTCTCGCTTTATCGACGATAAGGCTTGCGTTGCAGCGCAGCTTCACACGCTCCGTTGGCTTGCACAGTCTGGCGAGAAACCCCTCTATAACACCTTGTTTGCATTCCCCATGTACGAGGAGATTGGTCACGGCGGCGCATTCTTGCCTGTTGAGGTAGACGAGTACGTATCGCTGGACATTACCCTCATTGGTCCCGACTACAATTCAAACGAGCACCACGTAGGCATCATTGTTTCTGATATTCGCTCGCCTTACGATTGGGAAGTCTCCAACAAGCTTATTGCCTGCGCGCAGGAGGTTGTTGAGCCAGAAAAGTGGAATCAGCAGGTTGCCTTCCACTTCTCAACTGACGCAAATGCTGCGTATTTCTCTGGCAATGATCTGAAGAGCGGCGCATTTGGTCCAGCTTGCCTCAACACTCACGGTCGCGAGCGTTGCCACATCGATGCAATCATCGGTACCGAGAATCTGTGCCGCGCGTACGTCCTTGGATATGGCGAGAAGAACTAGTTCTTCTCGCCATGGGTGCAGCTTGCTCTTATGGATGTATCAAAGAGTTTGCAAGATATGCTGTATATCGTATGAATTTTGCTGTAGACGTGATAAGGTAGCCGTAGTTAACTTTTCGAGTCAGGAGTGATTCATGGATAGACGTTCGTTCCTTAAGCTTGCAGGTCTTATTCCAGCTACAGCACTGTTTGGCTGCAAGGGAACAGACCAAGAGAAGTCTCAGGATGCCACAAAAGAAGAGGCTAAGAAATCTGATCCTGTTGCGGTAAAAGTTGCAACGCTCAAAGGACCTACTGCTATGGGCTTGGTTAAGTTCATGAGCGAGGTTGAGGCGCAAAACATTACCGATAACAACTACTCGTTTGAGATTTTGGATGCCCCTGATCAGGTAGTTGCTAAGGTTGCTCAGGGCGATGTAGACGTTGCTTCTATTCCTGCAAACCTTGCAGCTACGCTGTTCAATAAGACTAAGGGCGCCTATAAGGTAGCTTGCCTCAACGTGCTGAATGTTCTCTACATTGTTGAGACAGGTAGCGCTATCTCTAAGCTTGCTGACCTTAAGGGAAAGACGCTCTACGCTTCCGGTAAGGGTGCTGTTCCAGAGTACACACTGTCCTACCTGCTCAGCAAAAACGGTATGACACTTGGTGAAGATGTCCAGGTAGAGTGGAAGAGCGAGCATACCGAGTGCGTTGCCGCTCTTGCGCAAGATCCAGAGGGAATTGCGCTGCTTCCACAGCCTTTTGTAACAGTGGCGCAAACTAAGAACAACCAGATTCGCGTTGCCATTGACCTTGGTGCTGAGTGGGAGGCAGTCAATCCTCAGAGCAAGCTGATTGCTGGCGTGACCATTATTTCTTCAAAGCTGATTTCTGATTCTCCAGATGCTGTGACCGCTTTGCTTTCTCACTACAAAGACTCTGTTGCATTTGCGGTTGACCATCCAGACGATGCGGCCACACTTGTGGGCAAATACGGTATTGTTCCAGAGCCTATCGCTAAGGTTGCGCTGCCTAAGTGTAATATTACGTATATTGATGGCGCAGATATGAAGAGTGCGCTTTCAAGTTACTTAGGCATTCTGGCTGAAGCAAATCCTCAGTCAGTAGGCGGACAGGTTCCTGGAGACGATTTCTACTTTGGCGCATAATCCGCACATAAACGATAGTATTTCTGACCGAGGCAATGCCACAACAGGTGCTGCCTCGGCAGTTCGTTTAGGAGCTCTGGCGTTTTGGCTTGCCGTATGGCAGGTTGCTGCAGTTGTCATCAACCAAGATATTGTTTTAACTTCACCTGTTCAGACCATCCAGACGCTTTTCTCGCTAGCTCAACTGCGTGAGTTTTGGGTTTCTATTGGTCTTTCTCTTTTGCGTATTTTTGCTGGTGGAGCACTTGCGTTTACCGTTGGCTCCTTGCTGGCATTTTTTAGTTTTAAGTACAAGCTGATCAAGATTCTATTTGAGCCGCTTATTTCTACGATTAAATCAATTCCTGTGGCATCCTTTGTCATTTTGCTGCTTATCTGGGTTCGTACGCCTTACCTCTCAATTTCAATTTCATTTTTGATGGCGCTTCCTATCATCTACATTGCGGTGCTTGAGGGACTCCTTAGCACTGACCAGCAGCTTATTGAGATGGCTGATGTGTACCAAATTCACGGATGGCAACGCATTAAGGCAATTTATTTGTCGCAACTTATGCCCTCGCTTAAGACAGCAACCTCGCTTGCCATGGGATTTTGCTGGAAGTCGGGAATTGCTGCCGAGGTCATTGGTCTTCCCACATTTTCTATTGGCGAACACCTCTACAACGCTAAGGTGTACCTGGATACACCAGCTCTTTTTGCGTGGACGCTTGTGGTTATTGTGATGAGCGCACTTGGCGAGAAGATCGTGATGCGGTTAGTTTCATGGGTAACCGCAAGGTTAGAAAAGAGCTGCTCATGAGTATGAACACAACTAATTGTACCGATGCAACCGAACAGTTGCTTGAGGTAAAAAACATCACTAAATCGTTTGGTAATACGGTTGTGCTTGATGGCTTTTCCTACAAGTTTGAGAGGGGAGTGTACGTACTCTCTGAGCCCTCTGGAGCAGGTAAAACAACACTTCTTCGTATTCTTTGTGGTCTTGAAGTGGCTGATTCAGGCACAGTGCTTAAATCGCCTGACACTAAAACGGTCATGATGTTTCAGGAAGATAGACTGCTAGAAAACTTGAGCGTTATGGCAAATATCATGCTTGCTATACAGTTGCACTCAAAGAAGCAAAAACAAAGCGCTCGAGAGCGTATTAAAGAGGCGCTTTGTGAGGTAGGACTTGAAGGAACAGAAAACAGGCCTGTTTCTGAGCTTTCCGGTGGTCAAAAGAGACGCGTTGCTCTTTTACGTACACTCTTTGCAGATGCAGACATCTTGCTCTTTGATGAGCCGCTCAAGGGATTAGATGAAGCGCTTAAGCAGCAGGTTATTGCCTCTGTCAAACCGTTCATTGAATCAAAAGTTGTAATTTGGGTAACTCATACTCCTGAAGAAGTAAAACTGCTAGGCTCTTATACAGCACTGCAGTTATAGGAGTGAGCTACATGTACAAGGTAATTCTCGCCGGCGGAATGGCGTCTGGCAAATCAACTGTTTCTAAAATGTTTGAAGCAGCAGGTGGTCTGCGCTTTGACCTTGATGAGGTTTCTCGTAGGCTTCTTAGGCCTGGATGCGAGTGTACCTATCGTGTGGCAGAAGCTTTTGGAAACGATTTGCTGGATCCTGTTACTCACGAGATTAATAGACGAGAGCTTGGCCGCAGGGCTTTTGCTACCAGTGAATCAGCTGAGCTCTTAGAAGACTTAGAGATGCCTTTTATCAGGGAATATATGCGCCAATTCCTCACAAAAGAGGCTCCTGTTGCAGAAGCTAAATTCTGCTTTGTAGAGGTTCCGCTGCTTGACCGCGTTGAAGACTTGCTTGAGCTGGTTGACGAGGTTGTCGTTGTTGTAGCGCCATTAGAGCTCAGAGCAGAACGCGCTGAACAGCGAGGATCTTCTCGCCAAGAGTTTGAGCAGCGTATAGCGCATCAGCCTTCTGATACGTATTTGCGTAACCAGGCAGATACAGTGTTTGTGAACTCTGAAGGTCTCGATGATCTTAAAGCACAGGTAGATCTTTGGCTAAACGCTCGGTTCAACCAAAGCTCTGAGTAATTGGGTATAGCTTTTGTGCGCGACCTCTAGAAGGGTGTTCTCAACGAACTCTCTACCTTGGCAGCTGCATCATCAAAAGTAATTTCAAGGCAGTTCTTGAGCATGTTTTGACCAACACAGTAAATGCCATCGTTTACACAAGCGCTGCCAATAGCAACTGCTTTGTTAAACACAGCTTTCTGGTCAAAGACAGGAACACCATTTTGCTTAAGGAACGAGAAAACCTCTTGAGGAATATCTAGTTTCTTAACAGAAGAGTCTGCCTTGAGAAGGTCTTCAAACTCTTCTTTTGCAGGTTGAGCAACACTGCCACCGATGATCATAGCCATTTGATAGCAAGCTGCACAAAGATCAGAGCGTCCCAGCTTCCACTCCATATAGGCTAGGCGATAGTACACCAGCGCAACATCTGATGCGGAGAAAAGGTGATCGATAAGGTCTTTGAGCAGCTTTGCAGCTTCAAAGACTTTTGACTGATCTTCTAATGTTCTTACCAATAGTAGCGTTGCATCAACGCCCAAAGGAGAAATCCTGTGGGCTTCTTGTGCATAACGTTCTGCTTTTTCTGGCTGCTCAAGCAGGTTGTAGCCGCGCGCCATTCTTGCTAAAGACATATAGTACGTGTCTGGAATAAGCACCAGTTTTCTTGGTTCATTGGGGAATGCAAGGTTATAAGCTACGCGCTCTGAGAGGGAATCAAAATATCTGTAGATAGAATCAGAGTCATCCAGATACAGACCCATATCAAGGGTTGGTGAAACCTGAGACTCAAGCTCTGTAAGCACCTTTTCTAGAGCGTCTGCATCTGGCTCTCCATCCATGATGTTATTTATGGATTGAAGCGTTTTTTGCAAAGGCGAACCAAAGAGGAATTTCTCGGCCATAGACCTTCTGTCCGAGAAATCAATAGTACCCTCAACCAGGCCATGGATGACTCTATCAAAGCCTTCAATGGCATAAATATCAGAAGTTGAAGCTTTTGCTTCTTCAAATTTACCAACTGCATCTGCAGTAGAGGCATCTTTTGGAATGTTGTTGAGAGTGGTGTTCCAAAGTCTAATGCGATGAGATGCCTCAGAGTAGCCAAGGTCACTCACCTTTTGGGCTCCACAAACAGCGGTAACTGCTGGTGAACAAGGGCGATCAGAAAGGTCTGGCATTTCAAAGAAGCTACGAGGAGAAACCCACTCGTCTGTTGGCTTCATAAAAGGCTCAACCTCGCTAAACCAACCTTCAGCGTCAAAAGAAACCCTGAGCGCTGGATCTTGTGGGAAGCTGTTGCCGTCAATTTGAGTGTTTGCTGCAGTAGGCAGCAGACGAGCAAGGGCAGCCTCGTTTAAGTCCATAGATAAGACAATGCGCTCTTCTCCGCGCAAGCTGCCGTTGATGCAGACGCGAGAGATTTTGCAGCTTTGAAGTGCCATACGAGCCACGCAAAGAGAAGTACGTAGCGCGTAAGCGCGCGCCGCTGCAATTTGCTCTGCCTTTTCTGCGGATAAGAAGCTAAAGCAGCGAGGACGAGCTACAAAGAACTCAAATACCAAAATATCAAGTTGTGGATTGTAAGAGAAGTTGTACACCATCCTAAAAGGGAATGGCGTGTTCTCAACATAGTTGGCAAACCAGAGACGCTTCATCCAGTCTGAGCTGCCATCAGCGTTACCGCTAAAAGGAGCAACTTGTTCAGAAAGAGAAGCTGACTTGGGCATGAGACTTGCTACCTGCGAGAGGGTAGTACGAACAAGCTGAAGATCTGTCTCAGAAGCATGTGTATTCTTTAGGGCCTCAACATCTTGTGAAATGTTGAGAATTGCTTCTGTTGCAATAAAAGCATCGTACTCTTCTGGTGCACACTCCAGTGTGTTAGCGTTGAACCACCAGCGGCCCGTTCTGTCCAGCTTATGAACATCACCCTTGGGCAGATTGGTATTCTCGAGATTTTTAGAGCGCATCAGCATCTCTTGAAGACCAGCTTCTGCAATCTGATTGTTTGCAACAAGGTCTTTAAGAGCGGCAATGACATTATTTGAGCGCAGCAAAATCTTCTCTAGGGTAGAACCCTGAGGTTGCTTTGAAGCTTTATTTAGCGAGAAAAGATCTGAGACGCCCAAGGTATCTCCTTTATCTGATGTAACTTGTTTATTTAAATGCTAGTTTAACGCATATAGGTAATGTATTTATTACCCGTCACACTTTGAAACTATACTGCAATTTATAAATAGTATAGAACAAGTGTTTCAGTTTTGAGAAGTGGGGTATACTACTTTCACAAGAAAAGGAGAATCTCATGGATGCATCTCATGCTGAAAATCAACATAAAGAATATATAGGTGCTGAACTGCGCCGATTTGGTCGTGAAGCAGGAGAAGAGAAGCTTCAGGTAGTATCTCCTTTTGAACCCGCAGGTGATCAGCCACAGGCAATAGAAAAGCTTGCCCAAGGAATTGAAGACGGGCTCAGGTACCAGACGCTCTTAGGTGTTACGGGTTCGGGTAAGACCTTCTCTATGGCTAAAACTATCGAGAAGCTCAACCGCCCCACGCTTATTATGGAGCCCAATAAAACACTAGCTGCACAGGTTGCTTCAGAGATGAAGGAACTCTTTTCTAACAACGCTGTTGTGTACTTTGTCTCGTACTATGACTACTACCAGCCAGAAGCATATGTTCCACAATCAGATACGTACATAGAAAAAGACGCTTCCATTAATGAAGAGGTAGAGAAGCTTCGTCACCAGGCAACTTCGTCGCTTTTGTCTAGGCGTGATGTCATTGTTGTGGCATCTGTATCGTGTATTTACGGTATTGGTAGCCCTCAAGACTATGCAGGTCTTGCTCCTAATGTAGATAAATCCGTTCCTCTTGAGCGCGATGATTTTATTAAAGATCTTATTGATGTTCAGTACGATAGAAATGATTATGACCTGCAGCGTGGTATGTTTAGGGTGCGTGGAGACGTTGTTGACGTGTTCCCGCCGTATGCAGAAAATCCGCTGCGTATTGAGTTCTTTGGTGATGAAGTAGAAAGTATTTCAGAGGTTAGCAATGTAACGGGAGAAGTGCTTAGAGAGTTTGATGCTATTCCCATTTGGCCAGCATCTCACTACGTTACTGAGCGTCCAAAGATTACCCATGCTCTTACAACCATCTCGGAAGAGATGGAAGCTCGTGTTAAAGAGCTTAAAGAAAACGATAAATTACTAGAAGCTCAGCGTCTTGCTCAGAGGACAAATTATGATCTAGAGATGCTTGAGACTATGGGTTATTGCAATGGTATTGAGAACTACTCGCGCCATTTGGATGGTCGTGCTCCAGGTGAGCCTCCCTATACGCTCATTGATTATTTCCCTAAAGATATGATTTGCATTATCGATGAGTCTCACGTTACGGTTCCTCAAATTAGAGGTATGTATGAGGGTGATAGATCTCGTAAGGTTACGCTGGTAGATCACGGATTTAGACTTCCTTCTGCACTTGATAACAGGCCTCTCAGATTTGATGAGTTTGAAGGACGCATTCCACAGTTCATTTACGTTTCCGCAACTCCTGGAGATTATGAAGAGACGGTTGCTCAGCAACAGGTGCAGCAAATCATTCGTCCAACGGGTCTTCTCGATCCAAAGATTGATGTTAGACCGGTAAGAGGCCAGATTGATGACCTTATCTCAGAGGTCAAAGAGCGTGTGTCAAAAAAGGAGCGCGTTCTTGTTACCACGCTTACTAAACGAATGGCAGAAGATCTTACAGATCACCTGTTAGACGAGGGTATCAAAGTCAACTACATGCACTCAGATACAGCTACACTTGACCGTGTAGAAATCATTAGAGATTTGCGTCAGGGAAAAATTGACGTGCTTGTTGGAATCAACCTTTTGCGAGAAGGACTTGATATTCCAGAGGTTTCTCTCGTAGCTATTCTTGATGCTGATAAAGAGGGTTTCTTAAGAAACAGAAGGTCTCTTATTCAGACTATGGGTAGAGCCGCAAGAAACGCTTCCGGCCAGGTCATTATGTACGCTGATAAAATCACTGATTCTATGCGCATTGCCATTGATGAAACAAAAAGGCGTCGAGAAATTCAGGAAGCGTTTAACAAAGAGCACGGTATTGTACCTAAAACCGTTAAGAAATCTATTACTGATATTGCAGGCTTTATTGCCGAGGCATCAGAGAACATTGATAAACGCAAGCGCAAAAATGGAGAGTTCTACACCGCCTCAGATGATGAAGACTCTTTAGAAGAGCAGCAAGAATCAATTCTTGAAATGCCTGCAGAATTGCTTGCAGAAGAATTGCAAAATCTTCCTCGTACAGAGGTCAAAGCAATGCTTTCTGGTATGGAAGCAGAGATGGCAGAGGCATCTGCATCTATGGATTATGAGCATGCAGCAGAACTCAGAGATCAGATTGTTGCCATTAGAAGCCAGCTTGAAGGCACTACCTCAGATGATGTTATCAAGAGGCTTAAAACTGGCGCTAGAAAGGGTAGTACTCACGCAACTCGTAGACGCTATAGAGGTAAACATTAAGCCCTGTTGTAGTGCTCTACTACAAGCTCGGCCATCCTAATGCCATCAGCTGCAGCGCTCATAATGCCGCCCGCATAGCCAGCTCCTTCACCTACAGGCCATATTCCTGGTGTGTTAATGCTTTGTCCTGTTTCATCGCGAGTAATTCTTACAGGAGAGCTTGATCTTGTTTCAACACCCGTAAGCACAGCATCGGGATGAGCAAAGCCATGAAGTTTTTTGTCCATAATTGGAAGGGCTTCTCGCAAGGTTTGTAGGATGTAGGGAGGCAGACAGTCTTCAAGTGAGGTCCAGGTAACACCACGCGGATACGTTGGTTTTACCGAACGCGGTCCAGTAGAAGCTTTCTTGTGTAGAAAGTCACCAATCAGCTGAGCAGGAGCAACATAAGAGCCGCCACCTGCTTTAAAAGCTGCTTGTTCACAAGAGCGTTGCAGCTCAATGCCAGCAAGTACGTCGTCTCCTGGTAGATCTTCTGGATAGACGTTAGCTAACAGGCCGGAGTTGGCATTTTTGCCCGCACGGTCAGACAGACTCATGCCGTTTGTGACTACGCCGCCCTTCTCGCTAGCTGCAGATACAACATAGCCACCAGGACACATGCAGAATGAGAAAGCGCTTCTTCCAGAGGGAAGATGGACGGAGAGTTTGTAAGGGGCTGCTCCAAGTACGGGATTAGTTGCCTCGGGACCGTACAACGATTTATTGATTTGAGACTGAAGATGCTCAATTCGCACACCCATAGCAAAGGTTTTTCTCTCCATAGAAATGCCTTTGTCTTTGAGCATTACATACGTGTCTCTACTTGAGTGACCAGTCGCAAGAATCATTGTGCGAGTCTTTATGGTTTCAGTTTGAGTTGAACCGTCTGGATTGGTCTTCTCAACCTGAATTGCAGAAAGAGAGCCATCTGAGGCTCGCTCTAGGGAGGCGAGTTTTGTTCTAAATGCAACGGTTCCACCCGCTTCTTCAATCATTGTGACAATGTTGGTCACAACGGTGGGAAGAACATCACTTCCTACGTGGGGTTTTGCGTCCCATAAAATGTTTTTCTGTGCACCTGCTTTTACAAAAGTCTCAAGAATAAAGCGGTGAGAAGCACTTTTGGTACCCGTGTTGAGCTTGCCGTCAGAGAATGTACCAGCACCACCAAGACCAAATTGGATGTTGCTCTCAAGATCTAGCTGACCCGTTTGGTTGTGATGTTCTACCGCCGCAGTTCTTCTCGTTGCGTCATCTCCACGTTCGATGAGCAGGGGATTAAGGCCAGCTTTGGCAAGCGTCAGTGCACAAAACAGGCCTGCACATCCAGCTCCTACAACAACGGGACGGTTCTCTGAAGGAGCAGGTTGCGTTGCTTTGGGGAGCACAAAAGTATTTGGCTCTGCAAGCTTGATATGCTTTGCTGCAGGCCTACCTTGAATCTTGCTCAGAAGTTTTTGTTCCGCTGCAGACCCACCTTTAAGGTTTACGTGATAGGTGAGGATAAGAACAATATCGTTGCTTTTACGTGCATCAATTGAGCGTTTATGCAGCTCATATGAGGTAATCTCATCTGCAGAAACTCGGAGGGTACGTAGAAGCGCGTCAAAACCCACCTTTGATTCTTTAGCAGGATGCTTACGAAGAGGCGCAACATGAACTTTAATGTTTGATACTTCCAGCATGTTAGTTGTCCTCTTTCAAAGATTCGCAATTCTGATCAGCACTTTTTGCGGCAGCCAGACCGGCAACCATACCGCTCTTCCACGCCCACGAGAGGTTAAAGCCGCCGCATTGAGCGTCAATATCAAGAGCTTCTCCTGCGATAAACAGACCAGGAACACTGTGTGCTTCAAGAGTATTTGTGTCCACTTGATCGATGGAAATTCCACCAATACAGACCTGTGGAACAACTTTGGAAGATGCCCCGGTAACGGTAAAAGTCATTTTGTGAGCTTTGGCAATAGTGGTTTCAACTGAGTCATGAGTACCCAGGTAGGCGGCAATCTGTGGGTCGAGAAGACCGTCAGTGGTGTGAGCTTCTACAGCTGCCGCAACTTCCTCTTCCGTAAGCTGAGGGAGAAGGTCAATCTCAAGCATGTCACCAGGCAGGGCTGTGCGAGACAAGTTGAAAATCATGATGCCCGAGAGTCCAAACGACCTAAAAAGCAGCTCGCCAGATTCCTGTTTGAGCACAGCTCCGTCTCTTACAAGAGCTGCGTGTGCTCGTACGCGCTTTCCGTCAAGGCTTGTTGGGGGCTGAGGAGTGCAAGTGAGTGCGCAGAGTCCTGGTCGCAGTGAGGTGGTCTGCAGCTGAAGACTTTCAGCAAGTTTGGTGGTTGTGAGTCCACCAGTAGCTAGAACTACTGATGATGCATGGACCTCATAGGTTTTCTCGCCAGCAAAGCATTCTTGGAAGGTAACGGTGAAGCCGTTGTGTTGTGGCTTGACTAACGTTACTTCTCGCCCCAGGGCAAATTGAACACCGGCTTTTTGGGCTCGCTTGAGCAGCAATGATTGGATGGAGCTTGCTTGCCTGGTAAGAGGGTACATTCTGCCTTCGTCTTCTGTTGCCCAAGCAAGGCCGCTGGACCTAAAGAAAGCCAGGATGTCTGCAAGAAACGTGTCCTTGTTTTTGCAGACATCCTGAACAAACTCTGGATGAGAAAAATTCTCAAAGCTCAAATCTGCATTGGTGAAGTTGCAGCGACCGCCGCCTGTTGCCAGGATAGTCCTGCCGCTCTCCAGTGCTTTTTCAAAGACAACAACGTGCTTGTTGGCGCCAAGAGCTTCGGCAGCAGTGATGGCAGCGCAGAGTCCTGCTGCGCCACCACCAAGAATTGCAACATCAATGTGGTTTGGCACCATAAATGCCTGAGCCTGCTTGATGCGCTGAGCTTGTGCTGCTTGGCGTTCTTTAACGCGCGTTGTTTGAGCCATAGTAAGAATTACCTTTTGTATTGTGTAAGTTCTAGAAGCTAGAACTTACAGGTCAAGAACGCTTTGTGTAGCGTCAGGGACAAGACCTTTAGGAAGCTCGGTGCTAAAGGTTCCCTTATCGGCAATCTGCGCAAAGGTTGCATCCATAGGAAGCTGTCCTAAAGGCTTAAGGTTAAATGCCGCTGCGGTCTCGGCAAGCTTTGATGGACCGTAAGGCTCAATGCGCTCATCACAGTGAGGGCAGGTGATATATGCCATGTTCTCAATCAAACCAAGTACAGGTACATGCATCATTTCCGCCATGCGCACTGCCTTGCCCACAACCATCTGAACAAGATCTTGTGGAGAAGAAACAATCACAACACCCTCAACAGGGAGGGACTGGAATACTGTCAGGGCAACATCGCCTGTTCCTGGAGGCATATCAATCAGCAGATAATCAAGGTCGCCCCAGTTGCACTGGCTGTAGAACTGCTGGATAGCACCAGCAACAACAGGACCTCTCCAGAGAACAGGATCGGTCTCGTTCTGAAGCACCAGGTTGGCGCTCATGATCTTGATGCCGTTTGCATCCTCGATAGGAATAAGCTGCTCTTCAACGCCGTAAGAGCGCTCGTCAGAGATGCCAAACATACGAGGAATTGAAGGACCGGTAATATCGCCGTCAAGAATACCAACGCGCTTACCTGCGCGAGCAAGGTTAGTTGCAAGAATGCCGGTGACAAAAGACTTGCCAACGCCACCCTTACCAGAAACAACGCCAATAACGTGCTTCACGCTTGAGTGCTGATTAAGTTCAAAGCCCGCTGGTGGCTGTGGCTCTTTCTTTTTGCCGTGAAGTGCAGCGTCAATCTCTTTACGAAGTGCCTCACGATCAATATCTACGTCTGCCATGTCTCTCCTTATGTAGCAGTTGTATGCAGTAACTACTTAATTCTACCCATAGAACTTTATGGCAAACGAGATAGCTATAATCTTTTCGGCGCACTTTAGCTGAACGTAGGAGGTTCACATGATTTTCTCGTCAATTAAAAATGTATCTGAGAATGACTTTGGTCAGAAATATATGGCTTGTGCTGCGGAGTTTTTAACAACTCATAATCTGGACGAGCTACCTTTGGGCAAGACAGAAATTGATGGAGATAACGTTTTTGTGAACGTCATGGAGTTTGAGCCAGCTCTGCCTGGCGAGAAGGACTATGAGGCTCATAAGATTTACGCCGATATTCACGTAGTTATTTCTGGCACCGAAAGCATTGCTGTTGCCCCTCTTAAGCAGTGTGTTCTTAAGGGTGAGTTCAATGCTGACGCTGATTTTGGTGCTTATACCAATCCTGGGGAAGAGACATGGGTTACCTTGCACGCTGGTGATTTTCTAGTGACACCTCCATCTGATGCTCACAAACCAGGCTGTACGCTGGAGAAATCTGGCTCAAAGCTCAAAAAAGCCGTGATGAAGGTTCGCATTAAATAGGGAAGCGCGCTTGCCGTGTTTTGGCGACACTATCTTGGGTATACTAGAACATCAGTACGCACAAATTGTATCGGTGTGTACTGATGTTGTTTTCTATTGTTTGGCAGTTGGCGCGTAAAAGAAATGCGCATGTCAAACTGGTTATGTGAGGAACTATGGCTTCAAGCAAAATTGCTATCCGTGGTGCACGAGAGCACAACCTGCAAGACATTGATATTGATATCCCTCGTGATCAGCTGGTAGTTATTACGGGACTTTCTGGTTCGGGCAAGTCGAGCCTTGCCTTCGACACCATTTACGCAGAGGGACAGCGCCGCTACGTTGAGTCCTTGTCCAGCTATGCCCGTCAGTTCTTGGGACAGATGGATAAGCCAGATCTTGACTCTATTGACGGTCTTTCTCCAGCGGTGTCCATCGATCAGAAGACAACTTCTAGAAATCCTCGCTCTACCGTAGGTACTGTTACAGAAATCTACGACTATCTGCGCCTTTTATATGCTCGCATGGGCACTCCTCACTGCCCTGAGTGTGGTCGCGTTATTGAGCGCCAGACAACAGATCAGGTTGCCGATAAAATCCTCGAGGCTGGTCAGGGACGTAGAGCTTATGTCCTGGCTCCTGTTGTTTTGGGTCGCAAGGGCGAGTACGTCAAGCTCTTTGAAGACTTGCGCAAAGAAGGATTTTCTCGCGTTCGTGTTGACGGTGTTGTGCGTGAGCTTGATGAAGAAATCACGCTGGGAAAGACCCTCAAACACGATATTGAGGTGGTTGTAGACCGTATTGTCATTCGTCCTGATTCTTTGGGCCGCATTGTTGAGGGTGTTGAGCAGGCAACCAAGCTTGCCCAGGGCAAGGTAGGCATATTGCTCCTGGCCGATAAATCCAATCCAGAGACTATGCCAGAAGAGCTCTTGCAGTATTCGCTGGCGCTTGCTTGTCCTATTCACGGTCACTCTATGGATGACCTGCAGCCTCGCGATTTCTCCTTCAACGCACCTTACGGAGCTTGTCCTGACTGTGATGGTCTAGGAACTCGTAAAATTATTGATGCTGCAGCACTCATTGCTGATCCAAAGCTGTCTGTTTCTGAAGGCGTTTTTGGAAGTCTCTTTGGTCATTCCAATTACTATCCTCAGATTTTGTCTGCAGTCTGCAAACATTTTGACGTTTCTGATACAACGCCTTGGAACAAGCTACCAAAGAAGGTACAAGATGCCCTTCTCGGTGGTCTTGGTTCAACTAAGATTCGTGTTGACTACAAAACGCGAGACGGCCGCAATACGCACTGGTTTACCACGTTCTCTGGTGTCAGAAAGATTCTTTTTGACAAGTATCAAGAGACCACGTCAGAGAATATGAAGACGCATCTTGAGAAGTACATTCGCGAGATGCCCTGTACTACCTGCCACGGCGCCCGCCTAAAGCCAGAGATTCTCTCCGTTACGGTTGGCGAGAAGAACATCTGGGAGGTCTGTGAACTTTCCTGCAAAGAGTCACTCCAGTTCTTCAAGCAGCTGACTATTACTGACCGTCAGAAAGTCATTGCAGGTCCTATTGTCAAAGAGATTGTGGCAAGGCTGCAGTTCTTGGTAAACGTTGGCTTGGATTACCTCACTCTTTCTCGCGCAGCAGCATCGCTTTCTGGTGGAGAAGCCCAGCGTATTCGCTTGGCAACTCAGATTGGTGCTGGTCTTATGGGCGTCCTGTACATTCTGGACGAACCTTCCATCGGTCTTCACCAAAGAGATAACAACCGTCTTATTGAGACCCTCAAGCAGCTCAGAGACCGCGGTAATACCGTACTTGTTGTCGAACACGATGAAGATACCATTCGTGCAGCTGATTACGTTATTGACATGGGTCCCGGCGCCGGTGAGCTTGGTGGTCACGTTGTTGCTGCTGGCACTCCAGAAGAGATTGTTGAAAACCCTGATTCCATCACAGGTGCGTATCTCACGGGAAAGAAGCAGATTAGGCTGCCAGAGGCTCGTCGTAAGCCTGGTCGCGGAAAAATCAAGATTACGGGAGCTAGCGCTAACAACCTTAAGAACGTTTCCGCCGCTATCGAGCTGGGCACATTAACGGTGGTCACAGGTGTTTCTGGTTCTGGTAAGTCTTCTTTGGTTACCGACACCCTTGCGCCCGCGCTTACTAATGCAGTTCAGCATTCAAAGCGTGTGGTAGGAGAGTATAAAAAGCTTGAAGGCGTTGATCTTATCGACAAGGTTATTGATATTGATCAGAGCCCTATTGGTAGAACGCCTCGTTCTAATCCAGCAACCTATATTGGTCTTTGGGATGACCTGCGTGCACTGTACGCTTCAGTCCCAGAGTCTCGTGCTCGTGGTTACTCAGCTGGTCGTTTCTCGTTTAACGTCCAGGGAGGCCGCTGCGAGGCTTGTAAGGGCGACGGCCAGATCAAGATTGAGATGAACTTCCTGCCTGACGTCTATGTTCCTTGCGAGGTCTGCCACGGTAAGCGCTACAACCGTGAGACGCTCGAGATTCTCTATCACGGCAAGTCTGTCTCTGACGTGCTTGACATGACGGTTCATGAGGCACTTGCATTCTTTGCAAACATTCCTCGCATTAAGAACAAGCTGCAGACCCTCCACGATGTTGGTCTTGGCTACATTCACCTTGGTCAGCCAGCAACCACGCTGTCTGGCGGCGAGGCACAGCGCGTCAAACTTGCAAAAGAGCTTCATCGTCAACAGACTGGTAAAACTCTTTATATTCTGGACGAGCCAACAACTGGCCTTCATTTTGAGGATGTCAGACAGCTTATTGTTGTGCTTGAGCGTCTTGTTGATGCGGGTAACACCGTTCTTGTCATTGAGCACAACTTGGATGTCATCAAGATGGCTGACCGCATTATTGACATGGGTCCAGAAGGTGGCGATGGCGGTGGAACCGTAGTTGTTTCTGGTACGCCAGAAAAGGTTGCAGCAACGCCAGAAAGCCACACAGGCAAGTTCCTTAAAGAGATTCTTGACCGCGATAACGCACGTCTAGCTGCAGAGAAAAAAGCTCAGAAGAAGCGTGTATAACATGGCGAGAAAAACGGCAAAGGTTCAAAAGACAAATGCCATGAGGGAGCTTGATGCTGCCAATATTGCTTACGAGTTCCAATCTTACGAGGTAGACGAAGACGTTCCTTCTGGAGAGTTGGGTACTCATATTGCAGAGATGCTTGGAGAAGATCCAGACGCTGCATTCAAAACGCTTGTCTGTGTATCTTCAAGCGGAGAGCATGTGGTCTGTTGTATTCCTGTAGATCAAGAACTTGATCTTAAGAAAGCAGCAGCCGTGTCTGGCCAAAAGAACCTTTCCATGCTGCCTGTTAAAGAGCTTGAGGGTTTAACGGGTTATGTTCGTGGTGGTTGCACTCCCGTTGGTATGAAAAAGCAGTTTCCCACTATAATTGACGAGACCGCTCAGCTTTTTGAGCTCATCCATATCTCTGGTGGAAAACGCGGACTCAGTTTAACGCTTTCTCCAGAAGATTTAGCTTCATTTGTATCGGCTACGTTTGCAGATATTGTTCGCGAGGTGCACTAGTGACATATCAGCCCAAACATATGCGACTTTCAGCAGAGTCTTCTGACGGAACCTTGTCTGAAGAAACTCTGAGCAAGGCTCTTGATCAGACCTTTGATGAGCCTCCTGTAGTGGACACCATTGTTGTTCCAGAGACGTTTCATCAACCAATTGAGGATGAAGTCTTTGAGCAGATTGTAAGTCAGAAACTCGAAGAGGCCGCTGCTGAAGAGGATAACTCTGAGGCAGATAACAGCTCTGTGTCAGACGGCAACTTCGACGCAGGTAATCCTTATAGTGAAGAAGCTTCTGAGGAAGAGGACGTTTCTAAGCAGAAAGACTTGAGCCGTTCTACCTCTATGATGAGCGTGCTTGTTCTGATTAGTCGTATCACGGGCTTCTTAAGAACCTGGGCTCAGGCATTTGCTATGGGTGCAACTGTTCTTGCAAGCTGCTATTCCATTGCAAACACCCTTCCTGACCAGCTCTATGAGCTTGTTGGTGCAGGAATGCTCACTACAGCTTTCTTGCCGGTATATCTCTCTATTAAGAAGAAGGTTGGACAGGATGAGGCAAATGCCTATACCTCCAACCTGCTTTCCATTGTTGTTGTCGCAACAGGTCTTGTTGCCGTTTTAGGTTTCTTCTTTGCCGCAGAAGTGGTGTATACACAGTCCTTCTCGGCAGGTGCTGATTTTGATCCAACGCTGGCAGTGTACTTCTTTAGGTTCTTTGTCATCGAGGTTATGCTGTATTGCTTCTCCACCATTTTCTCTGGTGTTTTGAATGCAGAGCGAGACTATCTCTGGCCAGCTGCGGCACCTATTTTTAATAACTTTGTGACTACGGCATCGTTCTTTGCGTATGCTTTCTTGGTCAACACTAATCCTGAGCTGGGTCTTCTTATTCTTGCGCTGGGAAATCCTCTGGGCGTTTTGATTCAGGTTCTGATTCAGGTACCGTCACTTAAGCGCAAGGGGATTAAGCTCTCGTGGAGAATTAACCTCAAAGACCCCGCACTTAAAGAGACGCTCAAGATTGGCGCGCCTGCTCTGATTGTTGTGGTTGCCACGTTTGTAACTATGTCGGTGCAGACAAGCTCGCAGCTCAGTGTTTCTGCATCGGGCGCTTCCGTTGCGGCGTACGCTCGTCTTTGGTACACGCTGCCATATTCCATTTTGACGGTGCCTATTACCACAGCCCTCTTTACCGAGCTGTCCGATAGCTGGGCAAAAGAGAATATGGACCAGTTCAAGAAGGACTTCAAGCACGGTATCAACCAGATTCTTTTCTTTACCGTGCCGTTCATGATGTATCTGATGATCTTCTCGATGCCTCTTGTTTCTATTATTGGAGCAAGCAAGTTTACGGAAGATCAGCTGCTGTTAACCCAGCAATTCTTGATTGGTCAGTCGCTTGCCTTACCTTTGTATGGCATTGGTATGTACCTGCAAAAAGTCTGTTCTGCTATGCGTCGTATGACGCTCTACGCAGTATCTGCAACACTCGGTTCTGTTGTACAGGTTCTGGTACTGCTGGTGGGTACTTCTCACTTTGGCATGATGTTTGTAGCAACTACCTCGGCTATCTTCTACGTGGTTATTGATACCATTATGTTGATCAGCCTGCGTAAACACCTTGGTCAGATTGGACTCAAGTCCATGGTGTTTGCGTTTGTTCGTTCAATTCTTTTTGGCCTTGCAGGATCGGCGGCGGCACTTCTGATTATGGTGGGCCTGCGCGCAGTCATTGGCGTACCGGACGGCCGAGCGCTCTATGGCGTGCTGTATTGCATCTTTGCAGGTATTCCAGCTGTTTTGGTTACCTATGGCTTGGCAATCCTCCTCAAATCACCAGAGTCTGCCATGCTCCGTTCACTGGTTTCTCGCGTAAGGTCATAGTATGGCCAGAAGCGGCGCTAGAAATAACAAAGACAGTTCTCACAACAACCTTGACCCCAGCTATGTGCCTTCGGGGGCGCCGGGACTTGCGCCGTCATTTTCTTCCGAGCCTTCAGATGACCTGGTATCTATTAGGGAACAGGTTGATCAGGTGCCAACTGATCCAGGTTGCTACCTCTGGAAAGACGGCTCTGGCAAGGTTATCTATGTAGGCAAGGCTAAAAACCTGCGTGCTCGCATGAGGCAGTACGTTACGCTTCAAGATGATCGAGCCAAGATTCCTCTGATGATGCAGGTTGTGCGTAGTTTTGACTACATTGTGGTAGAAAACGAGCACGAAGCACTGGTGCTGGAGCGCAATCTTATTGCTCAGTATCGTCCGTACTTTAACGTGGACTTTAAAGACGATAAGAGCTATCCCTACATTGCCATTACCGAATCAGATACCTTCCCAGCAATTAAATACACGCGCGAGAAACACAAGAAGGGTACGCGCTATTTTGGTCCCTACACCGATTCTTACGCTGCTCGACAGACCATTGAGACGCTCAGAAAAGTAGTGCCTATCTGCTCCTCTACATGCGTGGAGTGGAAGCGTGCTAAGCGCCTGCTGGAAAAAGACCCTGATGGCGCAGCTGTTGCTAACCTTCTGCTGGCAAAGAAGGGGCGTCCTTGCTTTGACTACCACGTAGGCAAGGGCCCTGGCGTGTGCGTGGGCGCCATTGATACCGTTTCCTACGCAAAGAATGTAAGGCAGGTAGAGAACTTTCTCCGCGGAAATCGTTCTGAGATAGTCTCTGAGCTCAAAGATCAGATGCAAGAAGCCGCCGCTGACCTGGATTTTGAGAAGGCAGCTAGGCTCAAGTCCCGTCTGACTTCGCTCTCTGATCTTGATGACCGCCAACAAGTCACATTTCCTACCTCGGTCAATATTGACCTCATTGGCATTTACCGAGAAGAAACTATCTCCGCTGCCTGCGTTTTTGTTGTGCGAGAAGGTCGTACCATTCGCTCAGTTGAGTTTATCCTGGACAAAGGCTTGGACGTTTCCGAGGAAGAGCTGGTTTCGGGCTTCCTAAAGCGCTACTACGACGAAACCGCTGACATTCCCGCAGAGGTTAACCTGCCCATCGATCTTCTCGACGCAGAGGTTTTGTCCGAGTGGCTGACGCAAAAACGAGGCCACAACTGCGTGCTTCACCACCCACAACGTGGCGAGAAGTTCCGTCTTCTCCAGATGGCTTCTGCTAACGCTCGTCATGCACTGATGCGCCACATGATTCGCACAGGCTATGCTGATGACCGCACTAACCAGGCACTTCTTCAGTTGGAAAGCGCACTTGCTCTTGATGCACCCCCACTGCGCATTGAGTGTTTTGATATCTCTACGCTTCACGGCAATTTTACCGTTGCCTCGATGGTGGTCTTTACTAACGGAAAGGCTGATAAAAGCCAGTATCGCCGCTTTAAGATTCGCGCTGAGCTTGATGAAGCTAACGACTTTGTCTCAATGACAGAGGTCCTGGGCAGAAGGTATAGCCCGGAACGCATGGCAGATGAGCGCTTTGGCTCACGACCTGATTTGCTGGTGGTTGATGGTGGTAAGCCTCAGCTGACTGCTGCAATCAATCAGCTTAATGAGCTAGGGTTGGATATTCCTGTCTGCGGCCTTGCTAAGTCTGATGAGGAAGTCTTTGTACCTTGGGACGACACGCCAATCGTGTTGCCTACAGGGTCAGCTTCTCTGTATCTCATCAAGCAAGTCCGTGATGAGTCTCACCGTTTTGCAATTACGTTCCACCGTGAGCTTAGAGATAAGGCAATGACCGTCTCTATTCTGGACGAAATTCCTGGTGTAGGACCTAAACGCAAAAAAGATATCATGCGCCATTTTGGCTCTTTTAAGCGCTTAAAGGCTGCAAGTGTTGAGGACATCTCTCAGGTAAAAGGTGTTTCTGTGAACTTGGCAGAAACTATTTATGAAGAGCTCAAAGCTTGGGAAGAATCTTCCACGACTGTACATGAGAAGTTAGATGCAAGGGGAGGAACTCATGAGTAAAACAGCAGACGAGAAGATCTTGGCACTTGTGAATCCAGAATACATTAAGCGTATTCCGTTCTTTGTTCGTGGACACGCAACAGGTAAGTCTTGTGAGTATATTGCTCGGGAGTATCCAGAGCTTTACGCTGCATTTGAGGATGAACCCAGTGCTCAACAAGTTGAAGAGATGGCAAAGATTATCAACGAGCTCTTTGAGCAAAGGATGAAGAAGCACAATCTCTAAAAGTTCGATCTCTATAGTTATAGGTAGACGCAACTATGGAGTTTCAAATAAATTACAAGGGACTTTTCCTATGATGAGAAACCCCCTTGTTATTCGTAATGTGAATACTTGTTATGACAATAGCAATGGAGCATGGACTGTCATTTATCCATTTAACACCATTTTTTAGCCATTTACCTACCATAATCTTTTAGAAAAATTGTTTTTATTACTATAGAAGTATAAAGAAAGCAGTACCACTAATGCTTGGAGGTACGTAATGCGTTACTCTAACATTCGTTACGGTTTTATTGCTAGCTTAGTAATTGTTCTTTTAATCCTTCTTTCTCCATTATGTGTTTTTGCAAAAGACTTACCCTTGTTTGAGGTCAAGGAAGTTGCTGCTAAGGTAATTCCCGCATTACTTGATGCAAATGGTATCTCCGTTGAGTCAAATGAATTTGAGATTAAAGGATATATACCAGAATATATATATTCTACAAACGGTTTAGTTGAACGTTCTATAATTCATTTCCCAATTTATTCTGGTGAAAATATAGTCGCAAAGATTGTTGCAATTTATGATTCTAGTAGAGGTGAATATTCTTTTTGTTCGTCTATATCGTCGGTGGAGTTGTTAAATAATTCTAGGCAATACATGACTAAGGGCTTGTTTATAGACATTGGGGATGATTGTTTTTATACAGATGGAAACGTATTTATCTCAACGTCTTCAGGTGAAACAAAAGGTATCGATGATTTTGATTTGACCTGTCAAAATGTTTTAAAAAATTTCTTTTCTACATTTAATTGGCAAAGTATTTCTTTAAATAATACTGGAGGTATGCAATCGACAAATACAATTCAAGGAATTGAAATGCAGAAAGTCCTTTTAAATTTACCTCGTTATCACCAAGGAGATAAGCCGATTTGCTGGGCAGCAGCAGCTTGGACAGTTGGGTCATATCTTACAAAATCTAAAACACCTTCACCAGAACAGATTGCAACAGAAATAAAAGGAACAGTTTATGATTACAATGGTGGATCGGTAGCAGATGAAATTGCGGCTATGAGAAAGTTTTCTTATGCACAGTCTAACTTCCACGTTGATGGCTTTAATATTGCTGGATTACCAGTTGATTCGCTGAAACAACATATTGACTTAGGATTTCCTTGCATTGCGAGGCTATCACCTTCAATCATTGATGGATTACAAGATGGTATGAAGCTATGGGAATCTGGACATACCGTTGCTGTATGTGGATATTTATACGGAAACGGAATCGAGGCAATTTATGTACAGGATACTGCATTCAATCGAATTAATATTTTAACACTAGGACCATTGGGTTTCTTTAGATATAGCGAAGAGGGGATAGGTGTCCTTGATTTAACTAGTGTAAATCTTTTAAATGGATACCAGAGTCCAGACTCTGGTGTGACCTGGTATCAGTTTGTTAATGGTGTAGCAGAAAAATGTTTTGGTTGGAGAGATATTTCTGGAAGTCGTTATCATTTTAGCAATGAAAGTCATCTTCAAAGAGGCTGGCTTCATGAATCAGAAGGCTGGTATTATCTAGGGTCTACTGGAGCCATGCAAAAAGGCTGGGTATTTGTTGATGGAAAATGGTATTTCCTTCAAGATAATGGCCTTATGGCTTACTCTCAATGGTTTAAATGGAATGGTGTTTGGTATTACCTCAACAGCGATGGATCTGCTCAAACAGGTTGGAAAGAAATAGAAGGTAGCTATTATTTCTTTAATGACTCAGCAAAAATGCAAACAGGCTGGGTTAATGATAGAGGTTATTGGTTTTATCTTGATTCCTCAGGAAAGATGCTTACCGGTTTTCAAACAATAAATGGATACAAATATTATTTTGCTGATAACGGCTCTATGGCTCTTGGCTGGTTTAGAGTAGGCTTCCCTTGGTATTATGCAGATTCTAATGGCGTTATACAAACAGGATGGCAATATATAAAGGGAGAATGGTATTACTTCAATTATACAGGCACAATGCATATAGGCAGGCTTGTAGACGGTGGTTATATATTCCATTTAGACGAATCTTCTGGCGCTATGCAAATTGGATGGTTTACAACGCTCGAAGGTAAGCTCTTCTTTAGAACTGAGAAAAATGTTCCTTATGGTGGACCTAAGGGTTCAATGGTAGTTGGACAAAAGGCAAGAATAGATGGTGTTGTGTATGAATTTGATCAAAAAGGCATTTCAAGAAAAGTCTTAAATCCAAATATTGTTCCCGTGTCAGTACCGGCCACAGACTTAAGTGAGGTGACTGATGATGCAGCGTAGAAAAAGGTTTATAAAAGGTCTGTCATTATTGGTAGTTCTTGTTATTTGTGGTTTGCTGATAAATAACTGGTTTTTTAAGCTGAATACTATGAGACTGCCAGAGCTAAAAAAGCAGGCAGCTCAGTATGTTGTGCAACAATATGAGAATAAGAAAAATGGTCTTAAGTCTGATTTTGGATCCGCAGGAAATATTGACTTAGAGACTGCTACTATTTCTGGCCCATTTTTAGGAGTCAGTCAAGCTAACCAACTTATATTGAATATAAAATTATATTGGGTAATAAGCTCTCAAGAAAAGGTTGTTGGAACGGTTGAGCAAGATTTAGGACTATTCGCCATTGGGTCTAATTTTGGAACTCCAAAAATGTGGATTCAAACAAGGAACGCTGGACTGCTACAAGAAATGCATAAGCAAAAGCTACCGTGCTTGGTTTGGACAGTTGCAGGAACAAATGGATGGCCTCCATGCTACCGATCAGATGGTTATTTAGGATTTTATAGCCCAGCAGATGGAAATTTTCATATCGAAAAAAACGATGAACAAGTATCAGAGATAATTGAATCTCATTTAGGAGAAGAACACTTGGACTTTATGGCAAATCCTGAACGAATCCTGGATTTAACCAAGTAATTTTGCGGAGTTTTTGCTGTTCTAAGACAAGAGTCAGTTCATTTTGGACTGACTCTTGTTTAATCTCCACAACATATCCGTAATTTCTAAAGGTAAACGGTAGTAAATCATCGGTAAACGGTAGTTGACAATAATTACTACTTATGTAGTTAGTTAAATATTTTATATATTAAGTAAGGTAAAATAATAGTAAAGCCCGCTAACTGCGGGCCTTCTTAGCTGCTATTAAGATTTATATGAAGTAAATAATACAATAAAACACGTTTTCATATTTTGAGCAGCCAATGGGCGAGAAATTAATACCGTTGGGCGAACTGTCTTCAGACCGAATATCTTTTCTTTCTATAGTTATGTAGATGTAAGCCACACAAGTGGCATTGGTGCCACGTTGTGGCAAGGAGAGTTTTTAGAAAGAGGCAGAAATGAGCGAGTTTATTAACCGTCCACTTTCGCGTCGCGGCTTCCTTGGCGGAGCAACTGTAGCAGCTGGTCTTGGTCTCACCGCTTGTGGTGGCGGACAGCAGAAGGCAGCTGAAGCTCCATCTGGAAAGGAAGGCGGCGGCACAATTACTGCTGGTACCGCTTATTCAACCCAGAACTATGATCCATCTACTACTTCATCAGCACTTGCTCTTGGTGTTAACTGGCAGGTAGTTGAGGGCCTCTATGGTCTTAACTTCCATGACTACTCTACATTCAATGAGCTTGCTACTGCTGATCCAAAGAAGGTAGACGATTACACCTTTGAGATTACCCTCCGTGACGGCGCAAAGTTCTCTGATGGTAACGAGGTAAAGGCAGATGACGTTGTTGAGTCCTTCAACCGTTCCGCTGCTAAGGGTAGCGTCTACGTCCCAATGCTCTCTCCAATTGCTTCCGTAGAGAAGAAGGATGACAAGACTGTCACCGTTAAGACCACTATTGCTAACTTCTCCCTCCTCAAGGAGCGTCTGTCCATCGTTCGCGTTGTTCCAGCAAGCAGCTCCCAGGACGAGATGAAGAAGCAGCCAGTTGGTTCTGGTCCATGGCAGTTTGAGTCCATCTCTGATAATACTCTTGACCTTGTTCCTAACAAAAACTACAACGGCGCAACTCCTGCTAAGGACGATAAGCTCCACTATGATGTCCTTAAGGATCCAACCGCTCGTCTGACCGCTCAGCAGGACGGAACCACCCTTGCTATGGAAATGGTTCCTGCAGACGCTGTAGACCAGCTCAAGGGTGCTGGCTGCACCGTTGACGCTGTTCAGGGCTTTGGTGTCCGTTTTGCAATGTTCAACCTTGGCAAGGCTCCTTGGGACAACGTTAAGGTTCGCCAGGCATGCCTCTATGCACTTGATACAGACAAGATGCTTGCAAACGCATTCTCTGGTCAGGCTGAGGTTGCCACCAGCTACCTTCCTTCTTCCTTTGCTAACTATCACAAGGCATCCACTGTCTATGCACACGATGTTGATAAGGCTAAGAAGCTCATTTCTGAGTCTGGTATCACTCCTGGTGATGTCGTTCTTCGCACCACCGATAACGAGCAGGTTAAGTCCATGGCAACTCAGGTCAAGAACGACCTCGACGCACTTGGCTTTAACGTAAGCATCGTTTCCGATACTTCTCCAGCAACCTATGCTGCAATCGACGCAGCTGACGGCTCTTGGGACATCCTGCTTGCCCCTGGTGATCCTTCCTGCTTCGGTGCAGACGTCGACCTGCTGCTCAACTGGTGGTATGGCGATAACGTCTGGATGACCAAGCGTTGCCCATGGAAGGAGTCCGCTGAGTGGACTAAGCTCCACGAGCTCATGACCAAGGCTCTTGGTCAGTCTGGTGCTGATCAGCAGTCCACTTGGAACGAGTGCTTCGACATCATCGCTGAGAACGTACCTCTGTACCCAGTTCTCTTTGCTAAGACCTTCACCGCTTCCTGGAGCGAGAAGCCAAACAGCAACGGTGTTGCTCTCAAGGGCTTCAAGGGTATCGGAACCACCGGTCTGTCCTTCATTGATGTCAACACAGTTACTGCTAGCTAATTTGTTGCCATCACGCGCTTAGCATCTCATACATTGGGGCCCGAGCGTTTTACCTATAACGCTCGGGCTCTTGTGCGCAAAATTTAGTCCTGAGACGCTCAAAGTCTCATCAAAATTTTATTTGTACGGTTTGTTTTAAAGAGAGAGGGGGAGATAGTGAACAACCTATTACGTCTTATCGGACGCCGTCTTATTGCGCTGCCGATTA
>JAGZWL010000146.1:0-2302 GCA_018378955.1 Atopobium sp.
TCATTCATCTGATAGCCCGCGGTATTTTAAATAGCTATCAATGCATTGACGAACCGATCTTTTGCAAATTTCTAAAAAAGTTGAGTTTGACGGTTGCAAGAGGGGCGGGTTTCTCGTAATATATCCCTTGCTGCATCCCCAGCAGCAAACATATTCGGGCGTTTAGCTCAGGGGGACGAGCGCTTCCCTGACACGGAAGAGGTCATAAGTTCAAATCTTATAACGCCCACCAACTGTTCACAGGTCAGAGTAATCTGGCCTGTTTCTTTTTGTAGGAATAAATAGTAATCATTATTGTTATTGACAAAAGAGTTAAAGATAGTAAACTTCTAAATAGTACGTTTTACAAGTTGTTTTACTTACAGAAAGGAACTGACTATGTCTCTTATTGGTAAGCAAATTGGTGATTTTAAGGTAAACGCATTCCACAACGGTGACATCACCGAGGTAAGCAAGGAGTCTACACTGGGCAAGTGGAGCCTGTTCTTCTTCTACCCAGCAGACTTTACCTTTGTCTGCCCAACTGAGCTTGAGGATCTTGCTAACAACTATGACAAGTTCCAGGCTGCTGGCGCAGAGGTCTACTCTGTCTCTTGCGACACTGAGTTTGTCCACAAGGCATGGCATGAGGAGTCCGAGCGTATCTCTAAGGTAACCTACCCAATGCTCGCTGACCCAGCTCACGTTCTTGCAAGGAACTTTGAGGTCCTTATTGAGGATGCTGGCCTTGCTGAGCGCGGCGCTTTCATCGTTGACCCTGAGGGTGTCATTCAGGTTGAGCTTGTCACCGCTGGTGGCATTGGCCGTAACGCTGAGGAGCTTCTCCGTCTTCTCCAGGCTGCACAGTTTGTCGCAGAGCACGGCGATCAGGTCTGCCCAGCTAAGTGGCAGCCAGGTGCTGAGACCCTGAAGCCAAGTCTTGACCTTGTTGGTCAGCTCTAAGATTTAGGAGCTTACAATGACCGACGTCAAAGACCTCTACGACGCGGTGATTATCGGCGGTGGGCCAGCTGGGCTCACCGCCGCCCTCTATCTGGCCCGCGCTCGCTACCGTGTTCTAGTTGTCGAGAAGGACCATTTTGGCGGACAGATCACTATCACTAATGAGGTCGTTAATTATCCGGGAGTTTTCTCTACCAGTGGCTCTGAACTCTCAGAAACCATGCGCAAGCAGGCTGAGGCCTTTGGCGCAGAGTTTTTGCTGGCAGAAGTCACTGACCTGGACATGTCCGGAGATGTTAAGGTAGTTCACACCACCAAGGGTGAACGTCCCTGTCTCTCCGTTCTTCTGGCCACGGGAGCTCATCCACGCCATATTGGCTTTGTGGGAGAAGAAGACTACCAGGGCCATGGAGTTGCTTACTGCGCCACTTGCGATGGCGAGTTCTTCACCGGCAAGGAAGTCTTTGTTATTGGTGGAGGCTTCGCAGCTGCAGAAGAAAGCGTATTTCTAACTAAGTACGCAAAGCACGTCACGGTTCTTGTGCGCGAGGAAGCATTTACCTGCGCCCCTGCGTCGTCCGAGGCTGCTCGCACTAATCCAAACATTACGGTTCTGTACAACACACAGGTTGAATCCGTCGCCGGTGATTCTGCGCTTAGGTCTATTACGTACAAGAATCTTAAGACGGGCGAGAAGACCACGTTTGCTCCAGAAGATGGCGATTCTATTGGTGTCTTTGTCTTCGCGGGTTACGCGCCAGAGACCGATCTGGTAAAAGAACTGGCACAGACTGATGATCACGGCTATCTGATTACCAATGAGCATCAGGAAACAACCTGTGAGGGTCTTTTTGGTGCGGGTGATGTGTGCCAGAAGCCATTGCGTCAGGTTGCAACGGCTATTGGTCAGGCGGCAACCACCGCTACTGAGATGGAGCGCTATATTAAGCGCGCTCAGGAGAAAACTGGCCTTGTTCCGCAGATGAACGTCACACGCATCTCGTCCAAGAAGGAGGCTCCTGAGGCTCCAGCGGCTAAGAGTGCCTCTGACTCCGGAGAGATCTTCACCGATGACATGAAGGCACAGCTCAACGCTGTCTTTGAGCGCATGGCACGTCCGCTTGTGCTTCAGCTTGAGCTTGATCAAAGACCTGTTTCTGAGGAGCTCGAAGCTTACATGGAAGAGCTTTCTTCTATGACCGACAAGCTGAGCGTTCAAACAGTCTCAGACACGGGCGCGAAGAACCTTCCTGTTGTTCGTGTGTGCGCACAGGATGGTACGCCAACAGGTCTTGCGTTCCATGGTGTTCCCGGCGGACATGAGTTCACTTCGTTTGTTCTTGGCCTCTACAACGCTGCA
>JAGZWL010000009.1:0-31665 GCA_018378955.1 Atopobium sp.
CCTGCTTTCAAGTCTTCAGGGCGGTTCCGCAGTTGTACTTGGTATTGTAATTGGCCTTATGACCGCATTTGATATGGGTGGCCCAGTAAACAAGACTGCTTCTACCTTCACCATGGCTCTTATGACCGCAGGTGTTTATGGTCCTAACGGCGCATTCCGTGTTGCTGTTGCTATTCCTCCACTGGTCTGCGGTGTTGCATCTCTTATTGCTCGCAGCAAGTTTGACGACACTGATAGGCAGATGGGTATCTCTGCAGTCTTCATGGGACTCATTGGTATTACTGAGGGCGCAATTCCATTTGCTGTTAAGGATCTTGCACACACCCTGCCTGCAATCATGATTGGTTCTGCAGTTGGCGCTGGTCTTGCTGCTTGGCACGGTATTGAGTGCTTTGTTCCTCACGGTGGCATGATTGTTGCTGCAGCTACAAACAACATTGCCCTCTACACCCTTGATATGGCAATTGGCGTTGCAGTTGGCGTTGCAATTCTTGTTCTTACCAAGCCAAAGCTTGAGGACAACAAGTAATACACGGCGAGAAACGCATGTACCTTTTGGTCTTAGACCTTAAAAATTGAAGTTAAAAGGAGAGGGGCGTAGGGATTCAACCCCCACGCCCTTCTTATTACCAAGAAACACTCTTGGGAAGGGGTAATTATGGAAAAGCTACCAATCAAAAAAGCTGTTGAAGGGTTGCTTAAGCTTCAGGACACAGGAAAGTCCGCCACGCTGTTAGGAATTGGACCAATGTCGCCAAACCTGCTCCAGGCAGCTTTTGAACTTGGTAGGGACTGCGATTTTCCTCTGATGTTTATTGCATCTCGAAACCAGGTTGATCTTGATGAACTTGGTGGAGGATACGTAAATTCTTGGGATCAGAAGCGTTTCTCGGAAGATATTGCTGAAGCAGCTCAGAAGGTTGGCTTTGACGGTCTGTATTACCTCTGCCGCGATCACGGTGGTCCTTGGCAGCGCGACGAGGAGCGCAACGCTCACCTTCCAGAAGATGAAGCTATGGAGCTTGCCAAGAAGTCTTATCTTGCCGACATGCTTAACGGTTTTGACCTGCTGATGATTGACCCAACTAAGGATCCTTTTGAGATTGGCAAGGTTATTCCGCTTGACGTGGTTCTTCGTCGTACGGTTGATTTGATTGAGTGGTGCGAGAAGGAACGTGTTTCTCGTGGTCTTCCTGAGATTGGCTATGAGGTTGGTACCGAGGAAACAAATGGTGGCTTGACCTCTACCGACAAGTATCACACCTTTATTGAGCAGCTTAAGAGCGAGTTGACTGCTAAGGGTCTGCCTATGCCAACCTTTATTGTTGGACAGACGGGAACGCTTACCCGCCTTACTGAGCAGGTTGGCCACTACGATTTTGAGGCTGCCATTAGCCTTGCTGAGATGGCCAAGAGCTACGGTGTTGGTCTTAAGGAGCACAACGCAGACTACCTTGATGACGTGACGCTGCTTGAGCACACTCCTGCAAATGTAACCGCTTCAAACGTAGCTCCACAGTACGGAACAGAGGAGACTCGCGCATATTTGAAGCTTTGCGATGTAGAGGATCTTCTGGTTAAAGAAGGTCTCCTGAAGGCAGACGAGGTCTCCGGCTTGAGAAACACCCTGTTGGTCAAGGCAATTGAGACTGAGCGTTGGCGCAAGTGGATGGTGGGCGACCAGGTCAATCTGACTGTTGAGCAGATTCTTGCTGATCACAAACTGTCTCTGGATATTCTTGATATTTCTGGTCATTATGCATTCAATGACGACGAGGTCAAAGCCGCAACCGAGCACCTGTACAAGAACCTTGCTGAGTTCAATATTGATGGACAGCGTTTTGTTGTTGACCACATCAAACGTCCTCTTCGTCAGTATGTTGAGTGCTATAGGCTTGAGGGAGTTACTACGCGTATCCGTGAGGCACTGTCAGAGTAAACGCTCGTGCTTTCAGACACGGCGTTTTGCCGGTGTAACGCCGTTGCTGTCCAATTTTGGACAGATAGCTGACAAACCTAAGAGGTCGAAGGCTTTTTGCTTTCGACCTCTTTTCTTGTGCGATGTATCATAGAGAACAATAGTTACAAAAACGACGCTAAGGAGCGGCATGGCCGAAAACAACGAGCGCAAAGATGGAGTTTCTCCCCAGCTTGATATGCTCTCAACTGAGCTGCTTGGAGATGCGTTTGACCTGCTTGCAGATGGTCAATCACTCAACGTTTTGCTTGTAGTTGAGGACGCGTCAGGCACGGTTGCAAGCTATGAGTTTTCCGATGACGGCCCAGAGGAGCTGCTTGAGGGCGCCCATAAGCGCGTGCTTGACCTAGCAAAACAGAAGGGCGATAAAGAAGCAGGGCTCGAGGAGCCTGTTCGCTATGCGCTTGTATATGAGGGAGCCATTCAACTGCTCAAAGAGGGCGGTTACGAAGATGCCGTGCTTCTTGAGTTTGGCGAGAAGGGCTATAAGAGTTTCTCGGCATATTCTTTAGTTCACGGAAAAGGCCAAGGTGACCAGTTTGTGTGGTCTGATCCTGCTCCAGCGGGGGAGCTTGAGCCACTTCTGTAATGAAAAAGCTGCGTTCATTGAAATTTCTGGGCGCTCTAGGCACGTAATTGCACTAAAGTTCTAAAGCTGATAAAAATTGGACCTGAAGTAGCAAGTCCAAACACATACCTTCGAGAGATAGAGACTTATGCGTCAAGACAACATCAGAAATATTGCTATCATCGCTCACGTTGACCACGGTAAAACCACTATGGTTGACCAGATGCTTAAGGCAACCGATGCATTCCGCGAGAACCAGCAGGTTCAAGAGAGAATTCTGGACTCCAACGATCAGGAGCGTGAGCGCGGAATTACTATTCTGGCAAAGAATATCTCTATTGAGTACAAGGGCGTCAAGATCAACGTTATTGATACCCCTGGCCACGCTGACTTCGGCGGCGAGGTAGAGCGTGTTTTGAAGATGGCCGACGGTGCACTGCTTTTGGTTGACGCAGCTGAAGGCCCTATGCCACAGACTCGCTTTGTTCTGCGCCACGCTATCGACGCAGGCCTTTCTATCATGATGGTTGTCAACAAGATTGACCGTGACGGCGCTCGCCCAGAGGCTGTTGTCAACGATTCTCTTGATCTGATGATGGACCTCGGCGCAACTGATGAGCAGCTTGAGTTCACCATGGAGCACGTCATCTTTGCTTCTGGCGTTAACGGTTACGCTCGCCTTGATCCAAATGATGACAACGACAATATGTTCCCTCTTCTCGACATGATTATCGACGGCCTTCCAGCTCCAGATGTTGATATTGACGGACCTCTTGCTATGCAGTGTGTCACCATCGATCACTCCGACTACCTGGGCCGCATTGGTATTGGCCGTGTCTATTCCGGAACAGTTCATACTGGCGACAAGATTCTTGTTGTTAAAAACGACGGTTCCCGCGCCATGAGCCAGGTCAAGCAGCTGTTCACCTTTGACTACCTTGGCCGTAAGGAGTGCAGCGAGGTTGACGCAGGTGATATTGCGGCAATCGTTGGCGTTGATAACACTGATATTGGTGACGTCTACACTGATCCAGAGAACCCTGTTGAGCTGGATCCAATTGAGATTGATCCACCAACCCTTTCCATTATTTTTGAGCCTTCTACCTCGCCACTTGTTGGTCGCGAGGGAGACATTGTTGGTGGCCGTCAGCTCAAAGAGCGCCTGATGACAGAGCGCGAGAATAACGTCACCATGCGCATTGAGGAGCTTCCTGACAAGACCGGTATTGAGGTTTCTGGCCGTGGTATTTTGCACCTCTCCGTTCTTATGGAGAGCATGCGCCGTGAGGGCTTTGAATTCCAGGTTGGTCGTCCTCGCGTTCTGTTCAAGAAGGACGCCCAGGGTCACACACTTGAGCCTATTGAACAGGCCGTTGTTGAGTGCAATCCAGAGTATGCCGGTAAGGTCATTGAGGTCTTTGGTAACGTTGGCGGTACCATGTCCATCATGGATACTGGCGAGACTCAGACGCACCTTGAGTTCAAGATTCCAACCCGCGGCATCATGGGTCTCAAGACGCGCGTCATGAACGTTACCCACGGTGACGCTGTCTTCTACCATACCTTCCTTGAGTACGGTCCTTTTGCAGGTGATATTGGTAGTCGCCAGAACGGCGCCATGATTTCCATGTCCACCGAGAAGGCTGTTGCCTACGCACTTGGTACCCTTCAGGAACGCGGCCAGCTCTTTGTTTCTCCAGGCGTTGAGTGCTACGAAGGCATGTTGGTTGGCGAGCGTTCAAGGCCAGGCGACATGGTTGTTAACATTGCACGCACCAAGTCTTTGGGCAACCAGAGGTCTTCAACTGCAGATATTTCAGTTCAGCTGACTCCTCCACGCCTGTTTACGCTGGAAGAGGCCCTGGAGTACATCATGGACGACGAGCTTGTTGAGATTACGCCACAAAACATCCGCATGCGTAAGCGCATTCTTTCCGAGACTGAGCGCCGTAAGTGGGCAGTCCGCAACGGCATGGTCAAGAAGTAACAGCGTCGTTTACAGATAACCAATCTGGCGAGAAGAACTTGCGACTGCAAGGGTTTCTCGCCAGTTTTGTTTTAGGCAGTTCATATGCGGGTGATTATAATTCTGCAGCGTGTTAGCGTCGGCTTTTAGGCCTGACGCACAAAATAGCGCAGCTTTGGTAGGTTCTGCTGAAGAATCGACATGTTCCTAATCAAGATAGCCAGTCAGCTAGGCGGTCGCACTACCCGATATTCATCTCTATGCATAAACTTCAGCTAATATGCTTAGACATGAATAGACTTATATAAGAAATTTAACTATAGATAAATTCTGTATCTACGGAACACACCTAAGTCGGATATTCTGCTCAATTGCGGGCATTTTACACATCTAATGACGATAATCTGCGCGTTTGAGGTATTTTCAGCGTCATGTATACGTCTTTTTGACAGATTATCCGACTTAGGTGTGTTTTGAACTGACTCAAATTTCTCGTGTCCAAGAAATGGGAGGCAGTTCAGAATGCTACTTTGCTGGGCCGCCCTGCTCAGGTTGTTTACCTGGCTTCTGGGCTTTGTGACGAAGCCTGTTAACACTGCGCATTACGTGCGGCGTAAGGTCAACGTCGGCCGGAGAAAGCACGTTGTACTTGAGCGACCAACGCCTCAGGCAAACGGTAACAGCAACGCAGACAACGGCTGCCCAGATTTTGGTGACTCCAGCGTAGGAAACAAGTGCCCAATATGAGGTGGCGCCAGCAACTGCGCAAAACGCGTAGAGATTGCTTCGCTGGAAAATACGAGGTATGTCGCCAAGAAATACATCACGAAGCATGCCGCCGCCAACGCCCGTAATGCTTCCCATCAAAATAACCGAGAAGGGCAGCAAGTGATATACCAGGGCTTTATCGGTACCAACGACAGCAAAGAGGCCAACGGAAATAATGTCGGTCCACTCGAGCATGCGCGGAAATCTACCAAGCGGCTCGGGGAACATAAACAGCAAAACGGCGGTAAAAACTGCCGCAGGAATGGCGTACGGCGAGTTAAGCATGTAAACGCCGCCCTCTTGCATCATGACGTCCCTGATAAGTCCGCCGCCCAGGCCGCCTAAAAGACCAAGGCCCACAAAGCCCACAAGGTCCAAGTGACGATCCCTTGCAACCAAAATTCCCGAGATTGCACCAATAATTACTGTTAGAAGGTCCAGCCAGTAGGGGATGCCCACAGAAATTGCATCTGTGCCATACGGCGAGAAAAACGGTGGCATCCATACCTCCTACTGGTGTTTTACTTTTTATGAGTATGACAATACTACACAAGTATTAAAAATACACAGAACTTCTCGTCCTATATTGGTGAGAAATCCGCTATACTGTCCCGTGCGGTTTTATATGGAGAGTTGTCCGAGTGGCCGAAGGAGCACGATTGGAAATCGTGTAGGCGTCTAAAGCGTCTCCAGGGTTCAAATCCCTGACTCTCCGCCAGAATTTTCACGGCGCCTACGGGCGCCGTTTCACCCTTCGGAGGGGTGGCAGAGTGGTTGAATGCGGCGGTCTCGAAAACCGTTTACCCCTTCTAGGGGTACGAGGGTTCGAATCCCTCCTCCTCCGCCATTTAACATTTTCATTTGATTAATTGTTACCAATAAAGATATATTTATTTTTCGATTTTATATAGAATGTTTAGGCTTAGTAATTCGATGTCATCTTTTTTGACACGAGGGGAGAGTTAAATGGCTGTTTCAGCAGATGAGTTGAATGGCTACAGGCGCGATCGCTACTTTGCACGTTCCTGGGCACTTCTGACTCTAGAAAAGGGTTGGTGGAAGCCTGTCCTTATTATGGCTCTGTTTGGTCTTATTCCAGTTGTCGGAATTCTTGCACTTGTTGGCTATGCACTTGAGACTGCACGCGTAACTGCATGGGGCATCAATGCTGGTCCAAAGCAGAAAGACCTTAAGTTTGGTACCTATATTGTTACCGGCTTCAAGGCAGTTGTTATTGCACTTGCATTTGGTCTGGCATACAGCATTGCAACGGGAATTCTTTCTTTCATTCCAGTTATCAATCTGATTCTTATCCCAGTCTTTATTGTTGCAGCATTTGTTTATCCACTGTGCATCAATGTTATTCAGGTTCGCGCATCAGTTTATGGTCGCATCTCTGCAGGTTTTGCTTTTAAGAACATCTTTGAGATGATCAAGCATGACATGGGCGGTCTGTTCCGTATCTTTGGTATGGGCATTGTGCTTGGCATTGTTACCTCACTTATTATGGGCATCATCGGCGGTAGCGCTGCAATTAGCATGATTGTTAACATTGGCACTCAGGCTTTAACCATTGCAAGAACTCAGAACGTTACCGACCAGAGCCAGGTTGGTCTTATTATGCTTGCTCTGCTTGCACGCAGCGTCATTCAGATGGGACCAATTTTCCTGATTATTGGCTATATTGGTAACGTTGTTGGTCTTATCGTTATGCTTCTTATGCAGAACGCAATTGCTCTTTGGATGCGTCAGTTCAACGTTGCTGCATGGGGACAGAGCAACGATCCACTGCCACCATTCATTAACGATCCTCGTGATGGCGCAGCTGCTACGTATGCAGCTCCAGCACCAGTTGCTCCTACCGCACCAGCAGCAACCGTTGCTCCTGCAGTAGCACCTGTTGCTGTTCCTGTTGCAGCACCAGTAGCAACCCCAGCTCCAGTAGCAACCCCAGCTCCAGCAGCACCTGCAGCACCTGCTGCACCAGTTGCTGCTCCAGCTCCAGTTGTACCTGCAACCCCTGTTGCAGCTCCAGTTGAGCCTGTTGCGGCTCCAGTAGCACCTGCTGCACCAGTGTCTCCTGCTGCACCTGCTGCACCTGTTGCTCCTGCGGCACCTGCAGCACCTGCAGCACCTGTTGCACCTGCGGCACCAGTCGCACCTGTTGCGCCAGCAGCGCCTGTAGCTCCAGAGGCTCCTGTCGCTCCCGCAGCTCCAGAGCCTGCACCTGCTTCAACTGTTGTTGTTGAGCCAATTATCCCAACAACTCCAGAGGCTCCTGAGGCACCAGCTGCTCCAGCAGACGCACCAACTCAGAATCCTGAGGGACCTGCAGCTCAGTAGAGTAGAGCACATATAAAAGAGACGGCCATCATGCAGATTGTGTGATGGTCGTTTTTCTTTTTCAATCCCATGTTTTTAAAATTGCGCGAGCGACCACGCCTTAGAAAGATTCGCGTCAGATATTTGCAAGATTAGAGGTAAATAAGAAACAAATTGCCGATTTAAGCTTTATATGTGGACTGCATGTGAGAAAGTTTGTGGGTCAGTTTCGTATTTGAGCATTTATGTGGTATGATGCTTGGTCGAACTTTCCTGCTTCGGGTGCACCTTCACTTCCCGAAGCCATTAGCCCAGAGGAGGTGACAATATGAAGGCCTATGAACTGCTGTTTTTTGTTGACCCGGCTTCCACCGAGGAAGTCCGCGCTGGTGTAATGAAGCGTATTGACGTTGCTATCACCACTGACGGCGGAGTAGTCGACAGCGTCGAGGATTGGGGTAAGCGTAAGCTTGCTTTTGAGATCGACGATCTTACCGAGGGTGACTATACCCTCATCAATTTCCATGCAGATCCAACGCAGATTGCAGAGCTCGATCGAGTCCTGCGAATTAATGATGCTGTTAAGCGTCACATGATCGTGCGTCGAGTCGATAAGGACTAAGTCCTTGTAATGGAAAAGTGGAATTATTCCACGATGAGAGGTAGTGAGATTTATGAGTATTAACAGGGTTAACATTTCGGGCAACTTGACCCGTGACCCGGAGCTTCGCTCCACAGCAGGCGGTACCCAGATTCTATCCTTCGGCGTTGCGGTTAACGATCGTCGCAGGAACCAGCAGACCGGTGAGTGGGAAGATGTTCCCAATTTCGTTGACTGCGTAGTATTTGGACAGCGTGCTGAAGCACTTTCCCGCTTCCTCTCCAAGGGTTCGAAGGTTGCTATTGAAGGCAAACTTCGTTTCAGCTCCTGGGAGACAAAGGAAGGACAGCGTCGCAGCAAGCTTGAAGTTGTTGTTGATGAGGTCGAGTTCCTTTCTAGGAATCAGCAGGGTGGAGCCCCTATGTCACAGGGTGCACCATCTTATGCAACTCCAACTCCACAGGCACCCGCTCCCGTTCCGGCTCCGCCAGACGAGGAGTTCTACGATGCTGATATTCCGTTTTAAACGTCAGACAGCAACACAGACGTTACTGTCATCTGAAAGGTAAAAGACATGGCTCAGCAGAAACAAGATTTCCAGCGCCAGCCGCGTCGCAAGTATTGCCAGTTCTGCAAGGAGGAGACTGAGTTCATCGATTACAAAGATACTCAGCTTCTTCGTAAGTACATGACCGACCGTGGCAAGATTAAGCCTCGTCGCGTCACTGGCACCTGCACGCAGCACCAGCACGACATTGCACTTGCTATCAAGCGCGCACGCGAGATGGCACTTCTGCCCTACACTGTCCCTGTGGTTTCCAGCCGCGGTGGCCGTAGTCGCGGATAACCTATCTGTTCTTCAGGTAGAGTTGGTTAGCAATGGATAGACCGGATTCAAATATTCCTCAGGCACCTGAAGGGTATTCTCGCCCAGAGAGTAGCCCACAGAATTTTGCTGGTCCAAGCAACCAAAACGGAGGCAAGCCGCGTCCGTTTGAAGCTCCAACCTACAAGCAAGGCTTTGTTCTTTGCGTTGTTGGCGGAGTAATTACCGGACTCCTTTCTTTTATTGGAGCAGCTTTGGTTGCGTATGGCATGGTAATTGCTGTCTATTGCAAAAAAGGGCACGGATGGTTTGGTCCTGCTATTACTTCAGTACTTGTTACGGGTGTAGCAGCTTATTTGCTCTCGGGACCAACGGAGGCGGCTACTTCAGTTACCGCTTGTGCACTTGCTCTTGGAGTTGGCTACGCTTTTGCAACAGAGAAACTCACCGTTGGTGTTGGATCTCTTCTTGTAGGAGCAACGGCTTTGGCACTTCTGGGATACGACGCGTTCTTTGCCGCAATGGCAGGAACAACTCTTCCCGAGCTTGCTCAGAACGTATTTAATCAATACGCCTCGCAGGTCTCAGGTGCTTCTCCAGAGATCCAAGAAGGTCTTTCAACAGCAAAGGCACTCTTTATGCTCTTTTGGCCAACCAGCTATACCGGCATGGCGCTTTTATATTTTGTAATTGCGCGTTTTGGAGCTCGAACAGTGTATAAAGCACTGACAAGAGACCCACAGAAATTACCACAGTTCCAACTGATGGACGTTCCATTTTGGATGTGTGTTCTTACCGTGGCCAACTTGTTTGTATATGCACTCTCAAGCACCATTTTGCCTGCACAAGACATACTTCAGCTTATTACGTTGAATGTGTTTATGGCTCTTAGGGTTGTGTTTGCTCTTCAGGGCCTTGCGGTGCTCACATGGTTTGTGCGCGAGAAGCACTTCTCGCCAGCACTTTCTCTGTCACTGTTTGTATTGGCAGGCATGTTAGAAGTTCAGTTAGGCGTTATGGCTCTCGTAGGACTTATTGACGCCTGGGCAAACTTCCGAAAGCTTAATCGCTTAGGAAGCCAGGATTCAGAGTCCACGATAAACAACAACTAGTCGATACCATCGACTCATCAAAGGAGTTTCCCATGAAAGTTATTCTCTTGGGCGAGCTTCGCGGTAAGGGCGGCGAAGGCGACATCGTAGAGGTCGCACAGGGTTATGCGGAGAACTTCCTGTTCCCCAACAAGATTGCCCAGCCTGCTACACCGGGTAACATCAAGCAGCTTGAGGAGCGTCGTCACAATATCGCTAAGCGCGAAGAGCAGCGTATTGCTGACGCAAATGCTACCAAGGCAGCTCTTGATGGCAAGCTCGTAACTGTTGACGCTCGCATTGGCGAGGAGGGGCAGCTCTTTGGCTCCGTCACCACCGCTCAGATTGCTGACGCAATCGAGGCACAGCTCAACGTCACCGTTGATCGTAAGCGCATTGCTCGTAGCGCTGCTATCAAGACCGCTGGTCGCCACAATGTCACCATTGAGCTTTACCGTGACATCACCGCTACCGTCGTTGTTCTTGTTGGCGAGGACGATGCTGCTCCTGCAGAGGAGGAGACCGAGGAGGTCGCCGCTGAGGCAACCGTCGAGGTTGAGGTTGAGTCCGCAGAGTAGTTTTATGCATGCATAAAACACTGTTCTCCTGCATTTTTTGGTGGTTTATACAATTTCTGCAGTTTTCTACAGATTTGTAAGCTTTTAGAAAAAGCAAGGCCATCTTAAAAGAATGGAATGTTTGTTCGAACCACCCCTTTGTGAAACATAACAAAGGGGTGGTCTTTTTATGTGTAGACAGAACGGTATATTTTCTTATACTCTACCTGCGGTTATTCAAAATGTTATGTAAAACATATTCACTTAACCTGCGGAATTGTAATTTGATTTGTATAACTGCAGATAAGCAATTGTGTAGAAAATACCACGTGTCGAAAAAAGTCTAAAAAATGTTGAAAACGTTGAAAACTCAAGGAAATCCCGCTCAGGGTATGCGAGTTTTGGAAAATCGTGTTGAAGACTTAACTTTTCGAATTTTGCAAGCCAAAATGACTCTTTATTTTTTTGAAAAGTACACTACTATTCAGATTCATTCCCAAAAAATATGATTGGAAAAGACGATGGCACAAGACTCGTTTGAGATGAATCCTACGCAATTGACGGCCCTAGAGAACGCCTCTATGCCACAAGATTCTGATGCCGAGTTTTCCATTCTTTCTGCAATGATTCTTTCGGAAGAAATCAGAGGAGAGTGCCTCATTAGGCTTTCTTCCGAGGATTTCTATATTCCATCCAATCAAATTATTTTTGAGGCAATTAAGTCCCTGTTTGACAATAACAAGCCAGTAGACGTCATTTCGCTTGCAGACCACCTTAAGAGTAATGGCAAGTTTGAGCGCGCTGGAGGAGCTGTCCGTTTAGCGGAGCTTGGAAACAACCCACTTGCTATGGTTGGTTGGGAAAACCACGCTGTTATGCTGCACCGTGATACTACGCTCAGAAAGATGATTAGTGCTTCTGCAAAGATTTCTGCGCTTGCCTACAACGCGCCAGAAGATACAAAAGAAGTAGTTGACCAGGCAGAAAAGCTCATTTTTGATGTAACCAACAGAGATGTTCAGCAGTCTGAGCAGGGCATTGAAGACATTATGACTGATCTCTTTGAAGAGCTTCAACAAAATGCTGGTAAAGATGCGTCGGAGTTGGGTGTCCAAACTGGATTTGCAACCCTAGATAACCTCTTCCAAGGTCTTCGTCCTGGTCAGATGGTTGTTATTGGCGCTCGCCCTGGCGTTGGTAAGACCTCTTTTGCTCTCAGCATGGCCTATAACGCCGCAGTTTCCGGTGCGACTGTTGCGCTCTTCTCGCTTGAGATGAGTAAGATTGAGATTGCGCAGAGGCTGTTGGCCTCTGAGTCAAAGGTTGATTTGCAGACCATCCGTTCTTCCAACATCAGAAATGAGCAGTGGCCTACCCTTCTGGAGGCAGCAGAGCGCATTTCTCGCCTTAAAATCATCGTTGATGATACTCCTGGCACAACAGTCACAGAAATCCGCGCAAAAGCCCGCAGAATGCTTAATAAGGCCGAGAAGGGTGTCATTATCATCGACTACCTCCAGCTGCTTTCTCCACCAGCCGAGAAGGGCCGTGCAGATAGTCGCGCAACTGAGGTCTCTGAGATGTCTCGTGGCATTAAGATTATGGCTAAAGACCTCAAGGCACCTGTTATTGCACTTTCTCAGCTCAACCGTACGCTTGAGAACAGAAATGGCAAGCGTCCACAGCTTTCTGACCTGCGTGAGTCCGGTGCAATCGAGCAGGATGCAGATATTGTTTTGCTGCTTGACCGCTCACTGAGCGATGAAGAAGCCGCACGCGATGACCGTCCTGATAAAGATGTTACCAACATCATTGTTGCAAAGAACCGTGCAGGTGCTCTGAGGGATGTTCCTGTTATGTTTATGCCAACATCTACTAAGTTTGTTGAGATCTACCAGGGAAATAATTACTCAGAAAGTGAAGCCGCTCAGTACGCTGCGATGGCAAACCCTACACATTAATCGTTTCTTATGTGTGACAAAACCTCTGCGCTTCTGTGCTTTTGCGAGCGGTATTATATATACTTATGAAGCAACCCCTAAAGAGGTTGCAACCGTCATGTAATGGTCGTGTTTGTAGATAGCTGCGATAGGGGAGAACTTATGCCAGCTTCCGTACTTGTTGGTGCTCAGTGGGGAGACGAGGGTAAGGGTAAAGTTACCGACCTCATTTCCGGAGATTTTGACGTTGTTTGCCGTTATGCAGGTGGTGCAAATGCGGGACACACGGTAATTGCTGGAGACACAAAGCTTGCACTTCACCAGGTTCCATCTGGCGTTATGTACGAGAATACCTATCCAGTTATTGGTAATGGCTGCATTGTTGACCCAGAGGTTCTTCTCGGCGAGATTGACATGCTGGAGAGCAAGGGTATTTCCTGCGACCTGCTTAAGATTTCCGGCAACGCCCACATTGTTATGCCTTATCACAAAGATCTTGATGGCGTACACGAGAAAAAGCTGGGTAAGAACCTTATTGGTACCACCAAGCGCGGTGTCGGCCCAACGTATATGGACAAGATGAACCGCACTGGCCTGCGTATCCAGGACATGCTTGACGAGAAGATCTTCCGCAAGAAGCTTGAAGCTGCACTTGAGTACACCAATCCAATCTTGAGCCTTGTGTATGGCCTTCCAACCTATACCGTTGAACAGATTTGCGAGACTTACCTGCCTTATGCAGATCGCATCCGTCCTTACATTGTTGAGTCTTCTCTCTTCCTCAACAAAGAACTTGAGGCTGGTAAGAACATTCTCTTTGAGGGTGCTCAGGCAACCATGCTTGATATTGACCACGGCACCTATCCATTTGTCACCTCTTCTAACTGCACCGCTGGTGGCGCAGTAACTGGCTCTGGCGTTGGTCCAACCAACATTGACCGTGTCCTGGGCATTGCAAAGGCATACCTTACACGCGTTGGCTCTGGCCCATTCCCAACAGAGCTCTTTGACGAGACAGGCGATCTTCTCGGCGAAGTTGGTCATGAGTATGGCGTTACTACTGGCCGTAAGCGTCGCTGCGGCTGGTACGACGCCGTAGTTGTTAACTACGCAGCTCGTATCAATGGTCTCACTGACCTTGCAATCACTAAGCTTGACGTTCTTGGCTGCCTGGACGAGATTAAGGTATGCGTTGCTTATGAGTGCGACGGCAAGATTTACAAGACCGTTCCAGAGCACCAGAGCGTCTTCTATCACGCAAAGCCTGTGTACGAGACTCTTCCTGGCTGGAAGTGCGACATCTCTAACGTTCGCAACTTCTACCAGCTACCTCGTGAGGCTAAGGACTACATTGACTTCCTGGAGCAACTTGCTGGTGTACGCGTTTCTATCATCACCGTTGGTCCAGATCGCGAGCAGACAATCGACCGCTACTGGAGGTAACCCGTGGCGTCTTCGGACTGCTCAACTTTTGCAATAGTTTGCGATAACCCCTGTGGGCTTGAAGCTTCCCAGCTTGAAGCCCTGGGGGTTTCTGTAATACCTGGAGCTCTGAGTTCAGATGCTGATCAGGTAGGCGAGTTTTACCGAGGCATTTTTGAGTCAGGAGCTCAAAAGATTCTCTCGCTCCATGTGTATTCAGATTTTTCTGACTCGCTTCTTACGGCAAAAAAGGCTTGTCAGAATAATCCTGATATTTCAAGCTCAATTTACCTGGTAGATAGCGGAAATATGCCCACTGCTATGGGAATCATGCTTGAGCGCTTAAGTGTGGCAAGAAAGTCTGGAGCTTCATTTGAAGCTGCTTGCGCGTATGCACAAGAGCTTGCTGAGGTAGTTGCCACAATGTACATTGCAATGAACAAGGTTGTCCTTCATAAAAGCAAGGACAAACGACCCAGGCTTTCGTTGCGACTTCGACTGGAGCGTTTGCATAGGCGCATCTCAAACGATATGTATTTGTATCGTTTGGTTGGCGGAAAATGTACAGAGGTGGCTCGCTCATCAGATTTTACCGATCTAGCAGCAAGAATTTCTCGCCTTATGAGCGCTTGTTTTGTAAAGCGCGGCGAGCTCAAGTATGTAGTGATTTCAAGTGGCGAGAAACGCATAGAAAAGCATCTCAAAAAGCCGCTTAAAACCAACGAATATGATGCAGAATGTATTGCAGAAAGACTTGCTTCCCCTGAGTTTAAAAAACATCTTGGAGAAGGCGCTGTTGGCGTTGCTTGTATCCCAAAGGCGTTGTATCAGAAGGCTGGAGTACTTATGAATGACACCGTTGATATTTTGTTGCTTGGTGCGGGCGGTCGCGAGCACGCGCTCCTGACAAAGCTGCAGGAGTCACCGCGCGCTGGAAAAATTTACGTTGCTCCAGGCAATGGTGGCATGGCTGCCCAGGCAGAGATTGCTCCTATTGATCAAAATAACCCTGACGAGGTTGTTTCTTTTGCTAAGGAAAAGGGCATTAACCTGGTAGTTATTGGCCCCGAAGCACTTCTGGTTGTGGGCGTTGCAGACGCTGTTCGCCAGGCCGGTATTGCATGCTTTGGCCCTAACCAGAATGCAGCGCAGATGGAGGGCTCAAAAGCGTTTGCCAAGGGCGTTATGGAGCGAGCAAACGTTCCAACTGCTGCATGGAAGTCCTTCACAGACCAGGCGTCTTGTGAGGCGTATGTTCGCCATATCGGCGCACCTGTTGTCGTTAAGGCAGACGGTCTTGCTGCAGGTAAGGGTGTTATTGTTGCAACTGAGCTTGAGCAGGCCCTCGAAGGTGTTCGCGAATGTTTCTCCGGTCACTTTGGCGATGCGGGAGCAACCGTTGTTGTCGAGGAGTTCCTTGAGGGGCCAGAGTGCTCGTTACTTGCGCTGACTGATGGAACGTACGTTGTTCCGCTGGCAACAGCCCAGGATCACAAGCGCGCTTACGACGACGATAAGGGACCTAACACCGGTGGAATGGGCGTCTATTCTCCTGTTCCTTTTGTGACTGATGAAGAACTTTCCCAGATGATTGCCATTGAGCAGCGCGTTGTTGACCAGCTCAAAAAAGAGGGCATTAACTATTCTGGCTGCCTTTACGGCGGATTTATGCTGACCAAAGACGGCCCTAAGGTTCTTGAATTTAATGCTCGCTTTGGCGATCCAGAAACTCAGGTTGTACTGCCTCGCCTCCAGGGCGATTTGGTTTCAATTTTGATGGCTTGCGACAACGGTACCCTCCGTCATCAGCAGGTTTCCTGGTCTGATACAGTGGCTGTTTCTGTTGTTCTGGCAAGTGCCGGATATCCTGGTTCTTACGAGAAGGGCAAGGAGATTACCGGCATTGAGGCCGCTCAGCAGCTTGAGGGGGTTTCTGTTTATCACGCCGGAACTGCTCAGACCGAGGACGGAAAGATTGTCACAGCAGGCGGCCGCGTGCTCAACGTCACTGCACTTGCACCAATCTTTGAGGAAGCTCGCGCTCGTGCATATGAGGCTTGCGACCTTATCAACTTTGAAGGCAAGCAGCTCAGGCACGATATTGGACTTAAGGCTCTTCAAGGTCGGCCAGAAAAATAGTTAGGTTAGCGCTTATGGCAAATCAAAATGACGAGAAAACCAACGTACAGGATGGTGCTTGGACCAGCAATCAAGGCAGTTCTCAGTTCAACGACGTGTTTGATGATATGCAGTCTGCTGAGCCAGAGATTCTTGACGCTGATATGCAGGTAACTCCAGAGGTATTTGATTCTGCTCGCAATGATTTGCACTCGGCAGTTGATTCGCTTACCTACGACGGTGAGCGTGTTGCTGTGGGCGACGCTGCCTACCATCATTCTGGGGAGCCACAAAAGCGCAGTTTTGTTGCAGGTACAGAGGATGCGCGTGATGCCTCTCTAGAAGAGAAGCCACTCTCTGAAGATACCGTTTGGGTTGGTCGCATTTTTGACGTGAATCGCCTGCGTGTCTCTCTTCCTGATGGACGCACTGCTCTTCGTGATGTTGTGCGTCATCCTGGTGCTGTGGCTATTGTTGCATTGACTGATGAGGGTAGAATTTGTTTGGTCCGTCAGTACCGAACTGCGCTTGGTCGCGTAACAGTTGAGCTGCCTGCAGGAAAGCTTGATCCAGGCGAGGATCCTCTTGATTGCGCTCACCGTGAGTTGCTGGAAGAGACCGGAATGAAGGCGGGAAAGATGGCTTTTCTCACCACTACCGCCACTTCTGATGGATTTACTGACGAGCTCATTCACCTTTATATGGCAACTGAGTTGACCTTTGAGGGATCAGACCCAGATGCCGACGAATTTATTAACGTGGATCTTGTTCCACTATCTGAGCTGGTAGATGCTGTTCTCGATGGCAAAATCGAGGACGCAAAGACTATCATTGGAGCTCTTATCTGCGATTCAATTTCACACCGATTGCCTATGGAGTAATTACGCATGCTTGACCGTTCTTCTCGCCCTGTACCTGGTAGTTCTTTGACTTCAGCCTCTAGCAGAAACGGCTTTAGAAACTCTGGAAACAACACCTCTGGCAAACACCGCAAATCGCTGTTTGCCAGTTTTCTTTCTTATTACGCTCCGCAAAAGCACCTGTTCATTCTGGACACTATCTGCGCCATCATTTTGGCTTGCATTGAGCTGGCGTTCCCTCAAATTCTGCGAGCGCTCACAAAGGGACTGTTTACGCAGGGTAAAGATGTCATTCTTGGCAGCTTGGTATTTATTGCTGTCGGTCTTGTCGCGATGTATTTTGTCCACTTTCTGTGCCGCTACTTTGTTATTAGCTGGGGACACATCATGGGCGCCCGCATGGAAAGCAAGATGCGAGAAGACCTGTTTGATGCATACGAGCGCATGAGTTTCTCGTATTATGATCGCCACAAGACGGGTGACCTGATGAGTCGCCTGGTATCTGACTTGTTTGATATTTCTGAGACGGCGCATCACGGTCCCGAGTATCTGATTATTGGTCTGCTTGAGATTGCCGGCTCTTTTGTCATTCTTGCTTTTATCAATGTGCCTCTTACGCTGGTGCTTGCTGGAATTGCCGCTGCGTTAGTGGTGTTCAATTTCTTTGCCAACATGCACATGCGCGGTATTTTTAAAGAGAATCGCATGCGTATTTCCGACGTGAATACCCAGCTAGAGGACTCGCTTTCTGGTATTCGCGTGGTTAAGGGTTTTGCGGCAGAAGATCACGAGCGCAAGAAATTTAGGGCAAGCAACTCCGCATACTTGGATTCCAAAGCCAACATGTACCACGCAATGGGCAGGTATCAGGCTGCTATTTCTGGCATGATGGGCGTTTTGAACACTGTCGTGTTGGTTTTGGGTGGTTGGATGATTGCTCAGGGTCAGATGCAAGCCATTGACCTGGCTACGTATGCGCTCTACATCTCGCTGTTCACCACGCCAATCATGAATATTCTGAACTTTACCGAGACGTTCCAGAAGGGTCTTGCGGGCTTTAAGCGTTTCTCGGAAATTCTTGAGACTCAGCCAGATATTCAAGATGCGCCTGATGCTCACGACATTCAGATTACCGCTGGCGATATCATCTACCAGGACGTTCATTTTTCTTACAACAATGCCGAAGATGTTATCAACGGCTTGAACCTTCATATTGAGAGCGGAAAAACCGTTGCGCTGGTTGGACCTTCAGGTGGAGGCAAATCCACTACCTGCGCTTTGTTGCCACGCTTCTATGATGTTACAAGTGGTAGCATCACCATTGACGGTCAGGACATTCGCTCCGTTACGCAACACAGTTTGCGCTCGGCAATTGGTATGGTCCAACAGGACGTGTACCTCTTTGACGGCACCATTGCGGAGAACATTGCATACGGTTGCCCTGAGGCATCCGCAGCTGATATTGCACTTGCCGCAAAGCGCGCGAACATCTCTGAGTTTATCGAGTCGTTGCCTGATGGATACGATACGCAGGTAGGACAGCGTGGAACAAGGCTTTCTGGCGGACAAAAGCAGCGCATTTCCATTGCGCGCGTGTTCCTCAAGAACCCACCGCTGCTTATTTTGGACGAGGCTACTTCTGCTCTGGACAACGAGTCCGAACGTGCCGTTCAGGAATCCCTTTCTGAGCTGGCAAAGAATAGAACCACGCTGGTCATTGCTCACCGCCTTTCGACAATTATGGGCGCTGATGAGATTGTTACCATCGACCACGGTCGTGCAGTTGAGCGCGGAACCCACGATGAGCTGCTAGAAAAGGGTGGAATCTACGCTCATTACTATCAAATGCAGTTTGGTGGTGCGCCAAATCTCGCAAGGCGGTAAAATAGAGCATTAGGTGCTTTGCGAAACGCGGTTTGCAGCAGCAATCGTTCTTCTCGCGATGCGCTTAACCGCAGGTTTGCGGTTTGCAATTTGCGGCTGCAACTTGTGGTTTGCAACTTGCGGCCTGTAAACCGACGGGTGGAACAAAAGAGCAAAAGTCAACGCATCGCACGCTTTTAAGTGTGTTTATGCAGGTTGAATGAGAGAGCTACATGGCTAAAGATGATGCAGAACGTTCACGCTTCGCGCGCCGCCAGAGGGGCGCGCTTGATGCTGACGCAGCTGAAGAGTTGTTTACCAAGGTAGACGAGACGGGTCATCCTAACGAGGAACGCGCAGCTCTAGAGCGTGCTCGCAGGCAGGGTGGAGCTGCGGCGGTGGACGTTGATCCACTTTCGGGATCTGATCCTTCAGGCTCAAATATCGAGAAGGTCATTACAAAGACGGCAGTCTTATTTGTTTTGGTTTTCTTGGTAATCGTTGTTCTGATGCAGGTTTCTTGTGGTGTTATTCGTCGAGCTAACACAGCAAATTTAACTGAATCAGTTACGGTGCGATCTGTTGCATCTGCATTGCGTGGCGGTGTCGAGTGGGGTAATGGATTTACGCAGTTCCCCGAGGATTTCTCGGTTCAGGAAGCTGACGAGAACACTGGTCGCGTTGAGGTAACAGTTACCGATACGACCTCAAAAGACGTGCTTGAATGCTATGCGGGATCCAGTGTCCAGGCTCAGGCATTTGCTATTAACGCGCTGCTCAACCCACGAATTAATACCGTTGTCTATCACGTCAGTGTTCACAGAAATGACCAAGGCGAGCTTCAGAAATCTCAGCTCTTTGGATTCCTTAAACCCGGTGGAGATGCAACACCTATCTTTACCTTTACGTTCTCAAAGACGCAGTCTTCTGATGGAGTAAATATCACCATGGTCATTACTGGTGCAAACGATACCATTCAAAAAGAATTGCGTGACCAGATTGCAACGTCATTTACGCCAGTTCGTGTGCTTGGCGGTATTGTTGGTGGAGATTCTTCAACAAAGAAGAACACCACTACGAGCACCACCGGAACCACTAACAGCACAGGTACAAGCGACAGTTCTTCAAGCACTAAGTAGTCTACGGACCTGCAAGCAACAAAGCAAAAGAGCAAAAGAGCCGCTGAAGTCAGCGGCTCTTTTGCTTGTGCTGTTGGAAGTGACTTATCGAGAGGTCGGCTCGCCTCAAAATGGTGGAGCGGCGAATGATTTGCACGTTAATTTGACTGAAAGTTATGGAATTGATGTTTCCAAGACGACTTTGGTCCCAAAAAGGTAAAAAAGCCGTTTAGTTGGAAGTTTTAATCTTTATGCATGACGATTTTGAGTGATTTTGATTTAGTAATGTGTCGCTTGATTAGCGCCAACTGGGCTTTTAGTAATATCAAATATGTAATCAATTTCTTCGATTTCCAACTAAACGGATTTTTTACCTTTTTCGCCCTATTTTGAAGCTCAATTTTTGTTTGATAAAAAATGAAACGAATAAAGGGTCAGGAAAATGCATTTTCATGCATAACAGCGATTGCTTGCATAAAAAATAGATGCCCACTCTATGTGAGTGGGCATCTATGGCAAAGAATCATGTTTGATTTAGCTGAAGCGTAAAGTTTTACGCTAGCAGCGTAGCTTGCGTGAGCGTTTACTCCTGCAGAAGCTGAGCAATCAGGCCCAGTTTTGTCTCAAACGAAACGCCACGAAGCTCAAAGTTTGGCTGCTCACGAGTAATTTCCATGGACTCACAAACAAACTCACCAGCAAATTCAACGGCGTCAGCAATTTCCTGACCACACATAACTGCAGCTAGAAGCGCAGATGCAAACAGGTCGCCGGTTCCGTGCAGCATGTATGGCAGAAGCTCAGAAACAATCTCGCCGCGCTCGGATTCGGTAGCAACAAAGTTGCGGATGAGGCCGTCGCCACGAACGATACCCTTAAGAACGACGCACTTTGCACCCATTGCAAGCAGCGCATCAAGTAGCTCATCTACCTGTTCATCTGTTAAATCCTGACCAGCATAAGGAATACCAGTCAGAATCGAAGCCTCAGTAAGGTTTGGCGTCAGAATATCTGCACCATTTACCAGGGATTTCATTGCATCGCAAAGCTCTTGCGTATAGGTTGGATACATCTTGCCGCCGTCGCCCATAACTGGATCGACAACACGAAGCGCCTTTGGATGCTCCTGGTACAAACGCTGAATGCTCGCAACCTGCTCAGCAGCGCCGAGGAAGCCAGAATAAATGGCGTCCAGGTCAATGCCCTCTTCCTGCCATGCATCAAGGTAGTCCTCGAGCATATTGGTGGTGTCATGCATGTAGAACGTAGGGAACTTGGTGTGTGCCGAGAAAAGCGACGTAGGCACAGGGCAAACGTCACATCCTGCTGCAGAAAGTACCGGAATAGCTACGCCCAGCGAGCATTTTCCGTATCCGCAGAGGTCATGCACTGCGGCAATGCGAGGGATGTACGAGCCTTCTCGCTGGTACAGAACAGAGTTGGTTTCATTCATTACAGTTTCCTTTCACGTGGACTGATGGACCAACGTTCTAGAAAATCATACTCTATACTGTGAGATGGATATTTGACGTATCCGCCTATTTTATGAGACGTAACAAAGGAGCAGAGATGGCAGATCAGCCTGTTGTCGGCATTATCATGGGATCAAAGAGCGACCTTGCAACTATGGAGGGATGTACCGCTGAACTTGAGCGCTTGGGCGTTCCATATGAGCTGGTCATTGCATCTGCGCACCGCACTCCAGATAAGGTTCACCAGTGGGCCGAGACCGCCGCTGACCGTGGCCTCAAGGTAATCATTGCAGCTGCAGGAAAGGCCGCTCACCTGGGCGGAGTTGTTGCTGCATTTACTCCACTGCCTGTCGTTGGCGTTCCAATGAAGACCTCTGACCTCGGCGGCATGGACTCCCTGCTTTCCATGGTTCAGATGCCATCCGGCGTGCCAGTTGCTTGCGTTGCCATCAACGGCGCTAAAAACGCAGCTATTTACGCTACTCAGATTCTTGGCGCATCCCTTCCAGAGTATCGCGAGAAGATCATCCAGCTCAAAGCCGAGATGGCTGACGCATAAGCTGACTCACAGCCCGGAATAGAACTGCACCCGCGTGCAAGCACCCGCACCCGCACCTGCGCATACCTGTGCGCAAGCACCCGCGCATACCCGCGCGCACCCACACAAGACCCGCGCTTTAGAAAACCTAAGGCGCGGGTTTTGCGTACCTGCAAAATGTGATTATGCGATGACTTCATAAGATGCACAGAGATTTTTGTTTCGTGCATAGCTAAACTTTTAAGGGGTATCACAAGAGCATGACAAAGGTATGACAAACGAGTACCTTCAGAAGGGAAGTGCATGGAATCAAAAAACGGCAAGCATTTTGCTTCATTCGCCGCTGCTGATCAGCCGGCTGGAAATACTCACACCTCAAAAACCTCCGTCGGGATGGCTTCTATGAAAAGCTCCGCTTCTTCAAAAAAAGACGACAACAAGAAAACCTCTCCTAAAAAGTCTGGCGAGAAACCCGCTAAGAAGAAGGGTTTTTCCTACATTCTTTCCACAATCTTGCTGGTAGTTGGTATTGGCCTCCTGGTTGTTGCTGGCGTTATGTTTGGCAAGACGCAGCTTGAGTATCACGAGCAAGATGTCATCAACGAAGAGCTTGCAACATACGCAACAGTTTCCGAGAAAAAAGATGAGGCTCCAGTTATTGATTGGGCTGGTCTTCAGGCAGTAAATAACCAGGTAGTCGGCTGGATTCAGATTCCAGACACACAGGTCAACTACCCTGTGTATCAAACCACAGATAACGACCACTACCTGCACACAAACGCAAAAGGCGAGTGGTCAATCGGCGGTCAGATTTTCATGGATTACCAGAACAATCCAAATGGCCTCACTGACCAGCAGACTATTCTCTATGGTCACCATATGAGAAACGGCTCAATGTTCCAGTACATCGGAGCAATGAATGACCAGTCTACCTTTGATAAGGTCGAGACAATCTGGTACGTCACGCCTACTCAGACGTACGAGCTTGAGCCAGTGTTTACCTATCACACCGACGAAGATGACGAGGAAGTTCGTCAGTTTAACTTTGGCTCTGTTGATGAGTTCAGGTCTTACTTAAAAGACAGGCTTTCTAGAGCAGTAAGTTCTCGTTCCGATGCAGCAGATGTTATTTCTCGCGCAGATCATGTTCTTACACTCTTTACCTGCAATTATACCGACCAGTACGGCAGGACCATGCTCATCTGTGTACCAAAGACTGAAGCTCAGCCAAAGGCCCAGTAGCTGAAAAAGGGCGGTTTACAGAGGTTGTAAATGCTACTTTCTTAAAAAATTGTTACACGCTCCGAACATATTTGTTCGGAGCGCTTTTTCTTGCAAATTTCCAGGTACACTGTATGTACTGTTGCCAAACGTGAGAGACGTTTGATCAAGGGTGACTCAAGCCGAGGAGCCCGGAGGGGATCCAATGGAACTTCACGAGGAATGTGGCGTCTTTGGAGTATGGGCGCCTGACCGTGACGTTGCTCGACTCACTTATTTTGCGCTGCACGCGCTGCAGCACCGCGGGCAAGATTCCGCAGGTATAGCCGTCGGTGACGGCCAGACCGTGCTTATCAGAAAAGACACGGGCCTCGTAACTGAAGTTTTCAACAACGACGATCTCAACGCAATGCCAGGTAAAGTGGCTATCGGCCACTGCCGCTACGGTACTGCGGGCGCCAAGGGCTGGGAGTCGGCTCAGCCACACATGTCGTCTATCGACGAGACCCTCATTGCTCTGGCGCACAACGGCACCCTCGTTAACTTTGACTCCTTGCGAGAAGAACTGTCTTCTCGCCAGATTTCCTTTAGATCAAACACGGATTCCGAGGTAGCAGCCCAGCTCATTGGCTACTTCACGCGTCAAACGCACCGACTGCGCACTGGCATCGCCGCAACCATGAACCTCATCGAGGGCGGCTACGCCATGGTGCTCATCCGCGAGAACGCGCTGTATGCGTTTAGAGATCCAAATGGCATTCGTCCGCTGGTACTTGGCCATATTGGCGAGGAGGGCGAGAATAACTGGGTGGTTGCATCCGAGACGTGCGCGTTGGATATTGTGGGCGCCACGTATGTGCGTGAGGTTGCTCCTGGCGAGATTATCCGTATTTCAGACAACGGCCTGTCTTCCGAGATGGGACTTGCTCCTCGTCAGCAGGCAGACTGCATCTTTGAGCAGGTGTATTTCTCGCGCCCCGACTCAATTATCAGCGGCCGCTCGGTATATTCTGTCCGTCACCAGATGGGCCGTCAGCTGGCTAAAGAGACACCAGCCGACGTTGACCTGGTAATTGGTGTACCAGATTCCGGTGTTCCTGCAGCTGAGGGCTTTGCACAAGAGCTGGACGTGCCATTTGGTACCGGCCTCATCAAGAATCGCTACGTTGCCAGGACATTCATTCAGCCTACACAACAGCTTCGTGAGCTGGGTGTTCGCCTGAAGCTTAACGCGCTTTCAGACGTTGTCGCAGATAAACGCATTGTGATGGTGGACGATTCTGTTGTTCGCGGCACCACTTCAAAGCAGATTGTTCAGCTGCTCAGAGACGCGGGAGCTACGGAAGTGCACGTCAGAAGCGCTTCTCCTAAGGTTGCATGGCCCTGCTTCTACGGCATTGATACTGCTGACCAGCACCAGCTTGTGGCAGCAAAAATGAGTACAGAAGAAATTTGCGAGTATATTGGTGCGGATTCTTTGGGCTTCTTGAGCCTGGAAGGCCTGCTTGCCTGTGTTCCTTCTCGCGGTTATTGCGAGTCCTGCTTTAGCGGCAAATATCCCGTGGAAATTCCTGAAGATTTCCATCAGAGATTCTTGCCAGAGAATAAACCAGACAACTTGCATCCATCGTATGCACTAAAGTTTGACCAGGTAGAACAGCAGTTAATTGATGAGGGCCTTATGCCCTCAGAGCAGTAAGGGGAGAAACAATGACCACTTCCGCTGATCCAGCCAAGCAGATTACCTACGCCGACGCAGGCGTTGACGTTGATGAGGGCGCTCGTGCGGTTGACGCCATCAAAGCTGCTGTTGCTACAACTACTCGTCCCGAGGTCATCGGCGGCCTGGGCGGCTTTGGCTCCTGCTTCTCGGCTGCGGCTCTGAAGGACATGGAGGAGCCCGTGCTGGTCAGCGGTACCGACGGCGTTGGCACCAAGCTTGCCATTGCTCAGTTGCTCAACCGCCACAACACGGTGGGCGAGGACCTGGTTGCAATGTGTGTTGATGACATTGTCCCCATGGGGGCTGAGCCTCTGTTCTTCCTGGATTACGTAGCTGTGGGCAAGCTCAAAGCTGAGGCCGTTGCCGAGATTGTTGGTGGCATCGCAGAAGGTTGCCGTAAGAGTGGCTGCGCGCTGGTAGGCGGCGAGATGGCCGAGCATCCAGGCGTTATGAACCCAGACGACTACGATCTGGCTGGCTTTGTTGTGGGCGTTGTGGATAAACCAAAGATTTTAGGTCCCGAGAAGGTCAGTGAGGGTGATATCATCCTGGGACTTCCTTCCTCTGGCATTCACTCCAACGGATATTCGCTTGTACGTAAGGTGGCCATTGAGGGTAAGACGGTCGAGGAGCTCAACCAGCCGCTGGAGGAGCTTGACGGCGAGTCACTTGCAGATGCCGTTTTGCGTCCAACCACCATTTATGCAGGTGGATTGCTTGCTGCTCTTCGTGCAGGCGCACCTATCAAGGCCATGGCGCACATTACCGGTGGTGGAATCACCGAGAACCTTAACCGCGCACTTCCATCTCACCTTGATGCAGAGGTTGATCGTGGTGGAGAAGCTGGTCCTGCATGGTCCATTCCACCTGTTATTTCTTACGTTTCTAACGCTGCAAATCTGTCCCTTGATGAGCAGTATCGCACCTTCAATATGGGCGTTGGCATGGCTCTGATTGTGGACATGGATGACGTTGACGACGTAGCAGAGGCCCTCTCTGAGCAGGGATTTGAGCCATTTGTTATGGGTCAGATTATCCCAGGCACCGGAAAGGTGGTCTACAACGATGCCAATTAAGCTTGGCGTTCTTCTTTCTGGTTCGGGTACCAACCTCCAGGCTATTATCGATGCTATCCAGGCTGGAACGTTGGATGCAACCATTGAGCTGGTTGTTTCTTCTCGCCCTAGTGCCTACGGCTTGAAAAGGGCAGAGGCGGCTGGCCTGCAAACACTGACGCTCTCAAAAGAGACGTACGAGGATCCGTTTGTTGCGGATATGGTTATTGCTACCGAGCTCAAGCGCTATAACGTCGACTACGTTGTTATGGCTGGTTACATGCGTAAAGTTGGCGTTCCTATTCTGAACACCTTCCCTAATCGCGTGCTCAACCTGCACCCAGCGCTGCTGCCAAGCTTCCGTGGCGCGCACGCTATTCAGGATGCGTATGAATACGGGGTCAAGGTGACAGGCGTTACCGTTCATCTGGCAAACGCCGATTACGACCGCGGCCCCATTATTGCCCAGCGACCTGTTGTGGTTGAGGAGGGCTGGACTGTTGACCAGCTTGAAGAGGCAATTCACCAGGTAGAGCACAAGCTGTATCCTGAGGTTCTGCAGCTCTTTGCACAGGACAGAGTTCATGTTGAGGGTCAAAAGGTTCGCATAGAGGTAGGCAACTAAATGGCGAGAAGTGCCCAGATCAAACTGAGCGACGTAGCAACATCGCGTGTTAATAACCTGAACTTTATGAGGTTTGTTGCTGCGTTGATGGTCATTGTTTCTCACTGCTACTCAGTAGTTTTGGGTGGCGATGCCGGCAGCTATTTGCTGAAGGTAACGGGAGATCGTTTGAGCCCCGGTGGTGTTTCCGTTGGCGTCTTTTTCTTGTTTGGTGGGTTTTTGATTGCTCGTAGTTGCGAGCATTATCCTGAACCAAAGAAGTTCTTCTCGGCACGTGCTTTGAGGCTTTTTCCTGAGCTTTTATTTGTTGTGATTTTGACCGCTTTTGTGCTGGGCCCAATACTCTCGACACTTTCACCTGCGGAATATTTCACTAATCCACAGACGTATAAGTACCTGCTCAATGGCGCCTTAATTATGGTGCATCAGTTGCCAGGAGTGTTTACTAACAATCCTTCGGGCGACGTGGTTAATGCTGCGTTGTGGACGCTTCCTGTTGAGTTTATCTGCTACGTTCTATGTTTTATCAGCTACAAACTCACCAAGTTTGATAAAAAGAAGTTTTTGCTGCTCTCGGTGCCTGTTTTTGTATTGGCAGCAGTGTATTACGTGAAATTTTCTCCGCTTCAGCTAAGCGTTGTACGTGCGGTTCTTCTGTTTTTCCTGGGCGTTTTGATCTGGGTACTTAGAGACCGTATTACTATCTCACCTGTTTTAGGCCTTGCGTCGATTGTTCTGTGGTTTGTTATGGTCTTTAGCGGCATCGATAATCTGGCAATGCTGACGGTTTTTCCTATTGCTTGCTTCTGCCTTGCGTATGGAATGGGCAACCACTTTAGTACGTTTGGCACCAAATTTGAGCTGTCCTATGGTATTTACCTTTGGGCTTTTCCAATTCAGCAAGCGTTGGCACAGTATTTCCCAGCATGGCATCCTTATGTAAATGCACTGGTTGCAGCTTTGCTAGCAACTTGCGGAGCATTTGTGAATCACTTTGTTGTTACTGCTCCACTTGGAAGATACCTCAAAGAGCGTCGTCAGAAGGCTCTTGAAGGGCAAAAGTCTTCTGAAGCTTAGAAACCTTCCGAAGAGCAGTCGGGTGCTTAAAGGAGAAGTGCCCAGATTAAACTGAGCGACGTAGCAACATCGCGCGGTTATTTTGCCAGGCCCACTAAATAGAATGCAGTTTGCATATACGCAAACGATGTAATGCCCCAGATAAGAGGCACAGTTATGTCCCTAATAGTCTGCAGGGTCTCGTGAGTAGAGCGTTTGGCTATTTGTGTGAAGATGCCACAAACAATAATAAGGACGCCAATGCCCATAAAGGCTGGGACAAGGAATTGCTGCTTCAGTGAGGCTTCGGTAGTAAGAAACATGAGGGCGATAAAAAATGCGATGCTCACAAAGATATAGAAGAGCATGAGCATTCCAAAACGGAGTAAATCAAAGTTTGTGTGCTTAAAAACTTTGCTCAAGTTCTTCTTTCCAAGAAGCAGATACACCGTAAGAAAATAAAAGGCAGCCATAGGAATACAGATAACCTTATAGACATCCATAAGTGCCATATGACCGCCTTATTTGCTGAGTTAGCTTGTTGTGTGTTTCTTCGCTTATAGTAGCGCAGTTATTGCAGTCACAAGTCCAAAGATAATACCTGGGGCGTTAGCAATCATAATAGGAACATCGCGTTCTTTCTTGAAGGCGCCGTAAACAAACCACACGATGCAGTTGATCATAGCAACCAGCGGCTGGATAAAACTACCCTTATTTCCAGCAAGGTTATTGGTAATCTGTGGGATATAAGAAACATACATCATGACTGATAGTACGCTGCCGATCTGTCCCATCCTGTTGAAGAAGTTCTCGTCAAACGTAATAGCGCGCTTCTCTGTCATGTAAAGTAACCTCCAATGGTTGGTTAACTGATTGCTGGTTCTTACCCAATCACTCAAGAAGATATTCGTCAGTTCGTTGCAGAATAACTTGCATCAATCCATTGGCACAGCTCATCAAAGTCAACAGAGCCATCTAAGAGCGCAGAGATCCAATGCTCTTTATTCATGTGGTACGCAGGCAAATAACCATCTTGATGTAGAAGCATTTCCAGAAGAAATGGATCGTCTATTTTTACATTAACAAGATCGTAGTGTTTGGATTCTTTCAAGCCTAGCTTTTTACCAGGCACATCAGCAACAAGTGTAAACCACTTATTATTGTGCGGGTGGCGTAAAACAGCATACGTTGGAGCTGTCGAGAAGGGATAGTCGGGGTTTATACCGTACTGATTTGCAATGTAATCAAACAGCTTTTCTCGCATAATCTTGCCTCCCTGTCCCATATTTTATTACGTACAAGATGCCCTTTATTGTGAGTCAGAAGTTGCTATTATCCTCAGTATATACGCCTTAAACAGCTATACTAAATGTGTCTGTGTATGTAATAAAAAGTCCAAGTGAAGGGCGTCATATGAGTCGTGTTTCTCGTAGAGAAGATGAGTTCTATAGCATGTTCTCTGAGTTTTCTGCACTGATTGTTTCAACAGCAAAACTGTTTGTCTCCTACATGGAGTCATTCCCAAGTTCAGAAGATTATGAAGTCCAGATTAAGAACTATGAGACGCTTTGTGATGACCAGGTAGGAAAGATTATTTCCACCCTTAACACGTCTTTTATCACGCCATTTGATCGTGAGGACATCTCGCGTCTTGCCCTGCTTATGGATGAGATTGCAGACGGCATTGAAAGTGTCTCTGCGCACCTCAGCATGTATGACATCAAAGAAATGCGTCCAGAGGCAGTTCAGGTGGCACATCTGATTCTGTTTGCATCAGAGGAGCTGCAAAAGGCCTTTGATCGTCTCCCTGATTATCACAAGGATGACTCGGTCATTCGCCATACACGCTCTGCAAATGAGTATGAGGACCAGGGTGATGTTGTTTATCGTAACGCCCTGAGCTCTATTTTCAGAAACGTTGATGATCCGATTGAGGTTCTTAAGTGGAAGAGCCTTTTGGATAGACTTGAGTCTACTCTTGACGCTTGCAAGCATGTTGCAAACGCTGTTCAGAATGTTATCGTGAAAAATGGCTAGCATCCTGCTTATTGCGGTACTTATTTCCGCCCTGATATTTGAGTTCATTAACGGCTTCCATGACACCGCAAATGCTATTGCTACCACGGTGTATACCAAGGCTTTGCCTCTGCGCACGGCAATTATCATGTCGGCTATCATGAACTTTATCGGCGCGCTTATGAGCGAGAAAGTTGCTATGACCATTGCGTCTGGTCTGGTTGATATTCAGCTACAGCTTTACGTTATTTTTGCTGCACTGATGGGCGCCATTGTTTGGGACCTCTTTACCTGGTGGTTCTCAATCCCAAGTTCATCTTCGCATGCGCTTATCGGCAGCCTTATCGGTGCAACCATTGTTTTTACCGGCAGCACAGGTCACATTCTTTGGGCGGGTGTCCTAGAGAAAGTTGTTATTCCTCTGTTTACTTCGCCTCTTATTGGTATGGCCCTGGGCTACTTTATTATGAAGCTGGTATTTGAGATCTTTGCTGATTGGCCACCTAAAAAGGCAAACGGTCTCTTCCACCGTCTTCAGGTGCTCTCAGCTGCGTTTATGGCATACAGCCACGGTAATAATGACGCTCAGAAGACTATGGGAATCATCACGTTGGCCCTGGTTACCGCCGGTCTTCACGACCCTTCTAACGGCATTCCTCTGTGGGTCAAACTTCTCTGCGCTACTACTATGGCTTTGGGCACCTCCATTGGCGGCGGCCGCATCATGCGCACCGTTGGCGATGGTGTTACTAAGCTCACGCCAGTTATTGGCTTTGTCGCCGAAACAAGTTCTACCGTTGCAATTGAGATCATGACTGCACTTGGAGCACCAGTTTCCACTACACAGGTCATCACCACATCCATCATGGGCGCAGGATCTGCTCGTCGTCGCAGCTCCGTGCGCTGGGGTGTTGCGCGCAAGATTATTGCCGCTTGGTTTGTGACGCTGCCAGCTACTATGGCACTTGGCGGACTTATTGCATTCCTGACCAGCTTTGTTCTGGCATAACCTATGCTCAACGTTGTACTGGTAGAGCCCGAGATTCCTGCAAATACGGGAAACATTGGTCGCACCTGCGTAGTGAGCGGGACTCACTTGCACTTGGTGGGCCCGTTGGGTTTCTCGCTTGATGACAAAAGCCTCAAACGAGCAGGCATGGCCTACTGGCAAAGCCTTAACGTTTCTGTCTACGATAACTGGGATCAATTTCTGGAGAAGAACGGTCTAGCCCAAGCGTCTGATGCACCTGCTGCGGATGCTGCACACGACGTTGTTGCCGCGGTCGACGACACCTCCGCAACCGGCAGGTCCCCGCTGCACTTCCTCACCAAGAAAGCCAAGAAGACCTACACGCAGGCAACGTATCATGATGGCGATTACCTCATCTTTGGTAAAGAAAGCCTGGGATTATCTGAGGAGCTTCTGGCACAGCACGCGGATGAGTGCGAGAGAATCCCTATGCTGCAAGATTCTGCCAGCCTGGTCAATCGCGAGGACTGGAGTCAAAAGCACGACGTGCTTGATGGTGAGGATCAGTACTCTCATCCCGCGCTTTTACAGCAGGATATCTGCGGAAACTTTATTGACCCCAACGAGTTCTCGGTCAGTGCGCTAAACGTTTCAAATGCTGCCGCCATTGTGCTGTATGAGGCGCTGCGACAGATTGGCTTTCCGGGAATGGATGTCTAAGAATTAGTTTGTTGAGTTTGTTTATGATGTAGAACGAAAAAAGTGTCAAGAATGGCTACAGAGGTGAGATGCGTGTTAATTAAAATCCGACAACACCATTAGGTGCTGTCGGATTTCTAAATTAAACTTGCTGCTTAATCACTATAAAGCGGTGAGGAATGTTAATCCGCCTAAAATTACACCAGCAGTATTTGGGATAATAAGAATCCAGTCCTTTTTGGGCTCTTTAGTCCAACCATAGATGACCCAAATGAGACAAGAAACTGCTGCA
>JAGZWL010000147.1:0-2275 GCA_018378955.1 Atopobium sp.
TTCAAGAACGTATAAGCGCTGGGATGGAAAAGAATTCACTACAAAGGCCGCTGGTGCATACGGCTGGGTTATTGATAATGACGCTGCCGTAAAAGCCATCTCTGACGGCCTGTCCGCTGGTCAGGCAACAAAAATTGAACTGCCTACAAAACAGTCGGCCGATAAATTTACTAAACAGGGCGAGCAGGACTGGGGCGGTCGTTACATTGACGTTGACCTTACCACTCAGCATGCTGTCCTTTATGGTGATGATGGAACCATTCTTTGGGAAGCCGATGTAGTAACGGGTATCCCAGACGGACATCACAACACTCCAGAAGGAGTCTGGTATATTACCAGCCACATCAGAGACGCTCGTCTTCTTGGTCCAAATGACGAGTCTGGCCGTCCAGGATGGGATACAAAGGTTGATTTCTGGCTTGGCGTAAAGGGTCAGGAAGTTGGCTTCCACAATGCTCCATGGAGAAGTGCGTTTGGTGGAAACATCTACAAAACTGGTGGTAGCCATGGCTGCATTAACCTAAGCTATGAAAACGCTCAAAAACTCTTTGATATTGCCAAAGATGGAGATCCAATTATCATCCACTACTAGGCTTTTCTTAGAAAATTAAATTATGCACACTTCAGAATTGTTTTCTGAAGTGTGCATTTTTATGTCTTACAGAAGATCCGCTACACGCTCTTTGTTTGCCATAAAATCAAGATACTCTGAACCTAAGCGAGACGTAATCAAAGAACTGGCAGAAGGAAATTTGCTGAATGCTTTATCAAAACCATAGTCTCCTGTGCCGTAATTAAATGTCGCAAGTATATTATCAGACAGAAAGGTTCCTCCACCATCTGTATCGTATTCATAGTAGGAGACGGCAGGTAATTTGCGAGTGCTTATAGCTTGCAGAACGTAAGCAGTCCCATAAAAAATATATTGATCAAAATCTTGTGATGAGAGAAAAACTGAATATAAAGCGGCATCTTGCTCGATTGTTCCAATGATTTCTCCATTAACACTTACAACCCACGAAATGCCACCGTCTAATAATTCATTGTTTTTCTCTACAACTGATAAAATTGGACCAGATATATACACATCGTTTATATTGCAGGTATAAGTCCTATATTCTCCAGACTCAAACTTTTCATATGAGAAAATATTATCAGCTGATTGCTTCCGTATAAATTCCGCAGCTTCATGTTTTAAAAAATCAAGATTTCGCTCCCTAACCGCTTCGGGTCTAAACCAATTACATATGAATATAGAGGCTATAAGCATTGCACCAAGAGTAGACAAAACTACTTTTCTTTTAAGCTGCATCATCTGTCACCTCATCATTACCGAGTAATAATGAAACTAACTAGAAGCTATTGTAACAATTGATTATTCTTCAATAGTTTTAACTTTAAAACCAAAATAGTAAATGTGTCCTAACCAAACAATAACAAGGACAATACTGCCAACAATAACGCCTTTCATAAGCATGGCAATCAGACCTACGGCCATAATCAAGGTTACTGTAACAAGGATGCGTGTTTTAGTCTTAACAGTCATCCCTTTTCCAGCTTTAAAATCAGCAAGATTATTTTGGTAAAATTTTGTATTAATAAGCCAATTATTGAGTCGGTCGGATGATTTTGCAAAGCAAAATGCAGCAAGTGCCAAAAATGGAACAGTTGGCAAAATGGGAAGCACTACACCAAGCACAGCAAGTGCCAAGCTTATACAACCTAGTGCCATAAAGGCAACACGTTTAATTGACATAAATACTCCCTACTGCTTTTTGAGAGAGTTTACCATGTTTAACAAAATGCAGTAGGGATATTACTCGACATGAGCAATTCTTATATAAATTTATTTACTAGCAACGCCTAGAAACGGGGCATTTGACCTCCGCCAAAGCCCATATTCTTCATCATGGACTCCATTGCGCGACGGCCCTTCTTTGCATTTCCGCCCTGAGTCATAGCCTTCATCTTGCCCATCATCTTATTCATCTCTCCCCACTGGCGAATAAGTTGATTAACTTCCTGAACACTACGACCAGAACCCATGGAAATACGACGACGGCGCTGACCGTTAATAATCTTTGGACGTGCACGCTCTTCCTTGGTCATGGAATGAATGATAGCTTCAATCTTTCCCATTGAACTATCGTCCACACCACCCTGCTGGGCCATCATGCGGTCACCACCAGGTAGAGCACCAATAAGCTTTGCAAGACCGCCCATCTTGCGAATTTGGTTCATCTGATTGAGCAGGTCATCCATAGTAAAGCCTTCG
>JAGZWL010000148.1:0-2264 GCA_018378955.1 Atopobium sp.
AAGCTCTACAACTGCGCCGCCGTTCTCTTTAGGGGAGAGCTTTTGGGCCTGGTGCCCAAGCGCTACGTGCCCATGTACAACGAGTTTTACGAGGGCCGACATTTTGTTTCCGGCCCCAAGACGGTCACTAGTGTGGACTTTGGCCTGCTGGGCGAGGTTCCGTTTGGTACCAACCAGCTGTTTGCATGTGACACCATCCCTGAGCTGGTTGTGGGCGCGGAGATCTGCGAGGACCTCTGGGTGCCCATGCCGCCGTCAAACGCGCACGCAGTCGCCGGCGCCACGCTGATCTGCAACTTGTCCGCGTCGCCCGCGCTGGCCGGCAAGTCCGCGTACCGTCGTCAGCTGGTTGCACAACAGAGCGCGCGTCTGATCTGCGGCTACGTTTACGCCAGTGCAGGTGAGGGCGAGTCTACGACTGATTTGGTTTTCTCGGGTCATGATCTTGTTGTCGAGAATGGCCGTGTGCTTGCCGACTCCGGCGTGTTTGGCGAGGGTATTGCCGTGTCCGAGATTGACGTGCTGTCGCTGGCGGCCGACCGCAGGCGCATGTCGACGTTTGAGGTTGCTCCGACGCCGGAGGATTACAAGCACCTGACCACGTATTTCTCGCTGGAGTTCGACGGTGAGGGCGAGGACGACGAGCTTGCAATCCGCACGCCGCTGACCAGGTTCGTTGATCCGCATCCGTTTGTGCCCGCGATGGACGACGCTCGCGCAGCACGCTGTGAGGAGATTCTGTCGATTCAGGCTCACGGTTTGGCTTCAAGATTGGCACACACTGGCTCTGACCACGCGGTTATTGGCATTTCGGGTGGACTTGACTCTACGCTGGCCCTTCTCGTCACGGTGCGAGCGTTTGACCAGCTGGGATACGACCGCTCGGGCATTGTAGCTGTGACGATGCCGGGATTTGGCACCACGGACCGCACGTACACCAACGCTATTGAGCTGGTGCAGTCGCTTGGCGCCGACCTGCGCGAAATCTCCATTGTGGATTCCGTGTTGCAGCACTTCGCCGATATCGGCCACAACCAGGATGTTCACGACGTTGTGTACGAAAACGCCCAGGCTCGTGAGCGCACGCAGATTCTGATGGACGTTGCCAACCAGGTGAGCGGCATGGTCATTGGCACGGGCGACCTTTCCGAGCTGGCGCTTGGTTGGGCAACGTATAACGGTGACCAGATGTCCATGTACGGCGTGAATGCTTCGGTGCCAAAGACGCTGGTCAGGTACCTTGTTGATTACTGCGCCGACGCTTATGAGGAGCAGGGCGAGGACGAAATTGCTCACGTTTTGCGCGACGTTCTGGACACACCGGTTTCTCCTGAGCTGCTGCCATCCGCGGCAGACGGTTCCATTGAGCAGAAGACGGAGGACCTGGTTGGCCCATATGAGTTGCACGATTTCTTCTTGTTCCACGTGCTTCGTCACGGAAGTGGCCCGCTCAAGGTTCTGCGTCTTGCCGAGTGCGCATTTGGCACAGGTACTGACCAGGAGATTTACGACCACGAGACTATCGTGCACTGGCTAAAGGTGTTCTATCGCCGCTTCTTCTCGCAGCAGTTTAAGCGCTCGGCGATGCCCGACGGACCAAAGGTTGGTTCGGTTTCGTTGTCTCCGCGCGGCGACCTGCGCATGCCGTCCGACGCTTCTAGCTCGCTTTGGCTCTCTGAACTGGAGAGCTTGGAGGCGTAAGCGCGCGTGGTAGGGCGTAGCGCGGTAGATCGTAGCGGGGTAGGACGTAGCGTGGTAGGGCATAGCGCGGTAGCACGCATTTCTTAGGCGTTCAGTACCCGGCTATTCATGTATATGAATAGCCGGGTACTTTTATGCAGGTTGATTTTTGCTACGGGTGGGGAAGAGATGGTTTTGGCCCAAAAATGACCCCGAAGTGGTAAAAAATGCGTTTAGTTGGAGTTTACAGAAATAACAGGATTCTATGCATCGAGTCTACCTGCTGTTTTGCTTTGGACAAATAATCAGAAATCTGGATAGAATTTGCCACCTGGTAAAATGTAGATGCGATTTTTCTGAATACTCCATTTCATCCCCAACTAAACGCATTTTTTACCCAAATTGGACCCTCCCAAAGAGGCGCTCATTTTTCCTATGCAAAATCACGAATATCACTAGAAGAATATGCACGCAGCGAATATTTGCACTTGAATTGTCAAAGCAAGTGCAACGTTTGGTGATGGTAGACTTCCCAAGGGCACTTCCAACCCAGACGCTTACGTGGCCTTAAATTGAGTTCATTA
>JAGZWL010000149.1:0-2253 GCA_018378955.1 Atopobium sp.
CGCTATTTTGTGCGCCAGGCCTAAAAGCCGACGCTAACACGCTGCAGAATCATAATCACCCGCATATGAACTGCCTCCCATTTCTTATGTCCAAGAAATGGGAGGCAGTTTATTGTGCAGGCGCCTTTTTGGTTCAATGTTTGTTGCAGCTAAGCTAATAAGCAGTACAGTTCAAACTACTTTTTGACCTCGTAGTGGCTCTTGACAGTAAACGTAATAACGTAGGTCTTACGGTACGACTCTGGTGCAGAAGTAAGAATTGCACAGTCAGTCAGGTTATAGTTGGATGGATGTGCGAGGGCCTGGTCAACAGTGTTGCCAATCTCTTCTGCAGACTCAAGTACCTGAGCCCTCTGAGCTGCATCGATAGTTGCTTTTCTCATCAAATCAAACTGGTCTGCCGTACCCTCAATGCGAATAATGATTGGCCAGAGGCTGTCTTTATCAATCTGAGTGGTAATTTGCAGGTCTGGATACAGGCTGTTATCAAAGCTGAATCCATCAGGAATATGGTAGGTGCCATAGCCAGTAGCGTTAGAATTGTTTGATGAAGAGCTAGAGGAGCTTGAAGAATCCTCTTTTTTCTCGTCCTTTTTCTCTTCTTTTTGTTCTGATGTGGTGGATTGTGACTGGTCTTGTTTGTTTTCTGTTTGTGAGCAGCTAGACAAAATGCCCACACTCAAGGCTGACGTTACTAGTAGTACAAAAATTGCAGTAAAGAACTTGCTCAGGCTAGAGCTACGCTTCATTTGACCTCCATTAAACGGAACGTGCCAACTACCAGGAACTCACTGCGATTGTACCCAGCAAATAGCGTCATTTAACTGGGAGAATATTTCACAACATAAAATAATATTTCATTTTTTATGCTTCCCAGAGGAAGTGCCTCATATCTACCTTACCGTTTTCTAGAAACTGCACACCTTCAGCCTCAAGAAGATCTCTCTGTGCATCTGGTCCACCAAAAGCAAAGCCAGGAGCTAGCGAGCCGTCTTTAAAGACTACTCGGTGACATGGCACGCCACCAGCAACTCCCGGACTTTGGTGCATAGCAAATCCTACATAGCGAGCCTTTCTTGGCTCCCCTATCATTCGAGCTATCTGCCCATACGTACTGACTCTGCCCTCGGGAATCTGCTTGACTACTGAAAACGCACGCTGAAAGAAGTTATCCATATCTAGCTCACTCTATCTTCACGCTTGCCGGGAATTGCTTGCTCATTTTATGTAGGAATGCTATCGTATCAAAAGCAAACGGGTGGTGGCGCAGCTTGGTAGCGCACTTGACTGGGGGTCAAGGGGTCGCTGGTTCAAATCCAGTCCACCCGACCAGAATTTCTCGAAGCCGTGAAATATCGGCTTTTCTTTATATGTGGTATATTAGTCAAAGAACCCGCGCCACCCCGGTTAATATCCGAGGCCGAGCAGGGTTCTTTTTTTATCGCTTTATCGTTATAACCTTGTCATGCAACTATAGAAGTAGTTTATTAAAAACCGGTTTGATATAAGTTGTAGCATAGACAAAGTGACAAATTGGAATTTATTGAATTTAGCAAGGTATAAATTTCTATGAAATGAGATCTATAAAACTTGTACGGATATATGAGAAGATTAAATCGGTGTAGACAAATTAGAAATTATCGAGGTGAAATATGCAAGATAAAAAAGGTTTTGATTTATGGGCAGATGATTATGATAAGAGTGTAGGTTTGTCTGACAAATACGGCTCGTATCCTTTTGCAGGCTACAAATCTATTCTTAATGTAATCTATAATCATGTAATTTGTTCATCTGCGAAGACTGTCTTAGATATTGGGTTTGGAACAGCAGTACTGACTTCAAGATTATATGAAAACGGCTGTACGATTTACGGACAAGATTTTTCAGATAGAATGATTGAAATTGCAAAAGAGAAAATGCCTAAAGCAAGTTTGTATAAAGGCGATTTTTCCAATGGCTTGGTGGAACCTATACAGAAACAAAAGTATGACGCGATCATTGCTACATATTCTCTCCATCATCTTACAGACTTTCAAAAAGTAGATTTTATTACATCATTATTTAAGCTGTTGAACGAGGGAGGATGTATATATATCGGAGATATAGCATTTGAAACTCGGTCATTACTTCAAGAATGTATGCGGATTGCGGCAGATGAATGGGACGGTGATGAAATGTATTTTGTATGGGATGAGCTAAAAGGTCAATTTCCAGAAATGCGATTTGAAAAAATGTCTGACTGTGCAGGACTTA
>JAGZWL010000150.1:0-2231 GCA_018378955.1 Atopobium sp.
CAATAATGCGCGCAAGCGTGGTCTTTCCGGTGCCTGCTGGACCGTACAGCAAAACGGACGAGAGCGTATCGTGCTCAATTGCCTTGCGCAGCCAGGAGCCTTGACCAACCGCATCTTCCTGACCCACGTATCCATCAAGCGTGGTAGGACGCATGCGAGCAGCAAGTGGTGCATTAGCTTTTTTAGCGGCACGTTCCATGCCAGAAAATAAAGTATCCATGCAGCTATTTTACCCCGTCTCAAACATAAAAGCTTGGCGAGAAGCCCGCTCAGCACAAATGCTCTTTACGTGCCCGTTTGCCACACCGTGACTGAGTGGTAAACCTTACGCACGTACCCCTTCTGCAAAGTAGCTCCTCTTTGGAAAGAGCTCCTGAGCTTCTGGGAAAAGTGCTTCACAGGTAGCCACAAAGTAGTCATCGGTCATTGCGGAAATAAAATCAACAACAGTACGATGCACGTCACTCTTCCACTCATACGTATGGCCGTACCTAGAAAGGTGCCTGCTTACTGGCTCAATATGATGCTTAAAGATTGCAAGGCTCTGATCACCAGATTTAAGCGAGGACAACTCGTATTCGTACAACTTCTCAAACAGGTGCTTAATGTCTACAGAGAAATCACCATTGGCTTCTGATGCACCATAAATCTTCTGGTAATTCTCGCGCTTTGCTCGTTTCATCTCTTTAAACGCCTCTTCTGAGAGAGAAATCTGAGGCTTACCAAAGCTATTCTGAACAATATCTGCAACAAAAGCAGAAGTAGCCCATGCGTTATAAGCGCCACCAAGACCGTCGTCAAATGTTTCTTCTGTAGCAGCGCCTGCACGAAGCGCATCCTGTCTGTCTTTTCCAACATACGCAATAATGTCAGAGATGCGCATGACGCAGCCTTCAAGCGTCATAGGACGCAGGTGTGCAATAGCCTGAGAACCTCTCTCCCAGCAATCTTCTACCACCTTATCAAACTCATCAAAAGTTGAAAGATCACTCATTTGAAGTATCTGCTGTTCAAACTCGCCGTTATGGCAAATTACTCCATCAAGTGTCTGCAAAGAAAGGTTTCTTGCATAGAGGCCGTCAAGCACGCGCACGCTCTGTACGTTGTGGAAAAACCAACGTCCCGTTTGCTCGTGATAAATATCATTGAGGAAATACTCCCCTGCATGACCAAAAGGAGTATGTCCTACGTCATGACCAAAAGCTATTGCCTCGATCAAATCAAGGTTGAGGCCAAGGGCACGTCCAATATCTTTGGCAACTCTACAAACAAGCTGTTCATGAAGGCCGCGACGCGTAATGTCATCATGCGCGCGGAACGAGAAGACCTGTGTTTTGCCGTTTAGTCTGTTATACGCGGGAGTGTGCATGATTTTCTCGACATCTCGCATGAAAGCCGGACGTAAAAGCGATGCCTGATCATGGGTGGAATCTCGGCGAATGATGTCTTCATTTTTGCACGCGTAAGGACTTAAGGTTCCCTTGGCTATTTGCTCAGCCACAAGGGCCTGAGTTTCTTCTGAAAGTTGTCCGGTCATATGAGGTGCAAAAGGATTAGTGATGTTCATGTGTATCCTCTCTAGATGTTTTTCACCTCTAGTGTAGAAGTTTCACCGGACAAAAACTCGTGTTGAATTTTGAGAGAGCTTCTAGGAAGGCTTGACGTCTAAAAAAGGCTATCTTGAACTGGTTGTTTTAAGGCTTCAAATAGATTCTTTGCCAAAAGTGCCGCACCCTTAGAATTTGGATGCACATCGTCAGCAAAATATTTCTTCTCCTGCGGCAATAGTTTTTCTCCAGAAATACACTGCAAACCAAACTTACCGGCAACCTCTTCAATTATTTGAGGAACCTCAGCATAACAAGAATAAGGGTGTGTGGGATACGCATCCTCAAAATAAGGCGTAGGTGTCAGAACCACCACGCGCGTATCTGCATACATCTGAGAAATCTGCCAGAGTGAATTTTGAATATCGTATGTTACCTGCGACTTTGCACATTTCTCGTATCGATAATTTGCTCCAAGTGCAACAACCACTAAAGAAGCATCCTCAATAAACGTATAAGTACCTGGTTGATAAACTTGTCCACCAATTCCCTGGTTAACTACCTCAAGCTTCATGCGTTTAGCAAGACAGCGTGGCCAAGTTTTATCTGGCTGTTCCACAACAAAACCCTGCGCAATAGAATCGCCAAACACCACCAATTTTTTCTTAGGCTCATCGGGCGAGA
>JAGZWL010000151.1:0-2094 GCA_018378955.1 Atopobium sp.
AAGACATCATGGATCCTGTTACGCCAGACTATAGTCCCCTGTCTTTAGTCATCATTGCAGTAGCTGTGCTGGTAAAGATTATTTTGGGTCGCTACGTCCGCTCTGTAGGTAATCGCGTAAACTCCGACACCCTTATTGCGTCGGGTTCAGATGCACTTTTTGACGCTACACTCTCCACTTCTGTTTTAACAGCTGCGCTTATCTTTATCTTTACAAAAATTAGCCTTGAGGCATATGTAGGCGTTATTATCTCTGTGTTTATCATTAAAGCTTCAATTGAGTTGTTGCAGGGCTCCATTAAAGAAATTATTGGCATGCGTCCCGATGCAGCTCTTTCAACACTCATTTATGACATTGTGAAAGAAGACCCAGATGCTGAGGGTGTTTACGATCTTATTATCCACAACTACGGCCCAGACAGATTTGTAGGCTCATTCCATACTGAGGTTCTTGATACCACTTCAGCTATTGAGATTGATACGATGACTAGGCGTCTGAGTACAGAGATTTACAAACAGACATCAGGCAAAATAATCATTGCTGCTATTGGTATTTATGCGAGAAACACTACCGATAATCGCATTGTAAAAATGCGTACTGAAGTGACTGAAATGGCTTTAGCTCATGAAGGTGTTCTTCAAGTTCATGGTTTTATTGCTGACATTGAAAATCAATTTATGGCCTTTGATGCAGTCATTGAGTTTGGCTATGACGGTAAGCAAATCGTCCACGATATTATTCATGAAGTAGAGGCAGCCTACCCTGATATGAATGTCTCGGTTCTTTTGGACCGTGATACAAGCGATCTTTCTGAACATGAAGAAGACAGAGACTTGCACTAAAAGCAAGTAAATACATCTTAAAAAGGGGCGAGCCGCTGACACCCAGAGTCAGCGGCTCGTGTTCTACGCTCGCAAGAAAGGGAGAGGGTCTTTCTCCGAGCTACGGGAACCTGAATAAAGCAAGCAAGTAAATTGCTTAAAAAGATAGTAAGTTAACCGAGGGAAACTTACAAGAATCTTTTCAGTTTTTTTATCTAATTTCGTAAACTCTACAAAAAGTTAGACTAAGTTTACATGTCTATGGATTTTTATCTTATATCAAGAAAGTCCGAGATAAACATAAACAAAATCCCCCGCACCGAATTGGTACGGGGGATCAGATCAGCATACTCAGCTAGTAGTAGCTTATGCCTTTGCAACCTCGGTAAGGTTGGTTAGGATCTTATCGTCCTTCTTATCCCACTTTGGAGCTGGACGGAAGAGCTGGAAGAGAATTGCCGCCAAGAAGATGAAGGCAATAACAGTCCACACACCAAAGGAACCAAGGACAAAGAACTCCCAGAACTGATTGATCATCAGGCCAACAATCCATGCAAATACGCACTGATAGCCAATAGCAAACCAGAACCACTTAGAGTCGTTCATTTGTCGACGAATAGAACCTACTGCAGCAAAGCAAGGTGCGTCAAGCATATTGAATGCCACAAATGCACACATTGCACCAACGTGGAGGATACCACCAGCATCAGTAAACATACCAGCAAAGCCAGACCACATAGTGACAGACTTCTCACTTGCATCGCCAAGGCCATAAAGAACGCCAAAGGTGGAAACAAGATTCTCTTTTGCAATCAAAGCAGAAATAGAAGCTACAGTTGCCTGCCAATTTCCAAATCCAAGTGGAGAGAAGATAAATCCAATAGAACCGCCAATAGCAGCAAGCAAAGAAAAGTCCATAACATTATCAGGAGCACCCTGAATACCTGGGAGATAGCCGAATACTCCATTTGCGCCGTCCCAGTTAGCCCAGCCAAAATTGGATAAAACCCAAATTCCAATTGCTGCAGCAAAAATAATGGTACCAGCTTTAATAATATACGCAGAAATACGCTCCCAAACATGCATTGCCCAAGACTTAAGAGAAGGCATGTGATAATCAGGAAGTTCCATGACAAATGGTGCTGGCTCTCCCTCAAAAGCCTTAGTCTTCTTTAGCATGATTGCAGAAATAACAATCATAGCTACACCCAAGAAATAAAAGGCTGGGGCAATCCACCAAGCAGTAGTTCCTCCAATAAGAACACCCATAATC
>JAGZWL010000152.1:0-2053 GCA_018378955.1 Atopobium sp.
TGTGGAATATAAGCGATAAAAACAAATACTCCGATAAAAGCTCCGATAGAGCCTACAAATAGATTGATTTGTTTCTTTGACATAAAACACCTCCTCCTTCGTTATTTTAATTACAAGGATGAGGTAACGAGAAAATCAAACTACCTGTGAAATCAGAATTTAATACTGTTGCTTTAGTTGTGAAGATTGGTTTACAGATTTATGGCTAAAGTAATGAGCCTCATTAGGCTTTTCTGATTGTAGAGTTGTGCCCGCCTGTAGCTACTTCAAGAATACGCAAACAAAAACCCGAGTGCGAGGCACCCGGGTTTTACTTGCGTTAATGCTGTCTTTTACTTCTAGTTACGCTTCCTACGACGCAAAACAAGAGAGGTTCCCAAGGAAGCCACAGAGGTTAGAGCTGTGCTAACAAGAATCACGCTTGAAGCGTCGCCAGTCTCGGGCAGAGAGCTTTTACGCTTTGCTGGGGTCTGAGGTGCTGCAGGCGCTTCAGGGTTCTTTGTGTAGTAGAACGTGTACTCAAGCTGGTCAGCAGAAACATATCCAGTGCTGTCACCCTGAAGTGTGTAACCGTCAATCTCACGAGCAGAAACATTCTGCAGGTTGAGCGTCTGGCTGCCAATAATATCGTCGGAATGGATTTGCTCACCAGTCTGTGCGTCAACGTAATGGACGGTATAGCTGTAGCGAGCTTCCTTGCTATACGTGAAGGTCAAGACGTTATTCTCGGCGTTTTCGTCAAGAACCATAGAGCGAGAAGAAACATCTACATAGGCATAGTCTCCGCGATCAGCTGTATCAAGAGCCCATTTGCTGACAAGAGAACCGATTGGCGCAGTCTCAGTTGTGGTGGAGAGAATCTGCCCATCGTCGGTCTGGTGAATAACTGTGTAAGAGACGGAGGAGTCGTTCTTCTTCCACAGTGCGTGCAGTGTGATGTCGCCTGTAACTGCTGCGGAGAAGCTGTATACAGAGGGGTTACCGCTGGTATAGAGAATCCAGCCAGCAAAGGTGTAGCCCTCTCGTACGGGATCAGCGGGTTTGGTAGCTGCGTCTCCGTAGGTGAGCTCCTGCGAGTTGACTGGTGAACCACCCTCAGAGTCAAAGGTAACAGTTGCAGTCAGAGGTGCCCATTTGGCATACAACACGGTGTTGGTTGCGGGCATAGTGGTGTCGGTAACAGGGGTGCCTACAGTCTCTGAATTGTCGTACCAGCCCTTGAAAACATAACCAGGTCGTGGAGAAGTTAAAGAGACGCCAGGAACATCGGTGCTTGCGTTAAACGGCTCTCCGAAGAGATGAGAGTGCGTAGCAACAGTTGTACCAGAGCTTACGTAGGTAACGGTATAGGTATTGCGCTTATAGCGGTGCTCAATCAAGTTGGAATTGTAATCAGTGATGAGGTAGTCGTAGTTATATGGCTGCCAGCTGGTCCAACCAAGTGCATCGTAATTGGTTCCATCAAAATGACCAACGCTCATGCGGTAGCCATCATACGAGAAACCAGGATGTCTATTCTCGCTCTCAAGATAGCCGTCACCATTGTTTCTTGCAATTTCTGTAATCATGCCAGGTCGAGAAAGCGTGTGATCTCCGCCCATATCGTAGGTGCCATCAAGGTTTTGATAGTAGTAGAAGCGGTAACGCGGACCAAGAGCAGTGGAATTGGTATAGCGGCCGTAAATTTCTAGCACATTATCTGCAGTGATCTTAGAACCCGGGTCAGTTGTTTTTGCTTGGAAGGTGGTTGCAGTACCGCCAACACCAGGGATTATGCCATACCAATAGTAGGTTCCAGAAGGATCATCGGCACGCATGGCGGCAAGCATGTCGTCGCTGTACTTGTTGCCGGTATTGGGATTAATGGCGTAAGGATTAAACGCCTCGCCATAACGAAGCGTAAGCGTTGCAAGAATGGAGCCATTTCTTTTTGGACGCACGTTGACGGTGATAGTTGCAAGGTTGTAGTAAACGTTAATAGTGGTGGAACCATCTGCTGCAATAGGAGTTGGATCGCTCTCGTGACTGTATGTTTCAAAGCGGAAAACACCTG
>JAGZWL010000153.1:0-1991 GCA_018378955.1 Atopobium sp.
GGTAAGGAGCACACCGCCTGGCTTGAGCACGCGTGCGTACTCTTTAACCGCAGCCTCTTTCTGCTGATCAGAGAGCATGGTGAGCATAGCCTCGTTAATAACAACATCAAAGCTATTATCGGGGTAGGAGAGGTTTGTAGCGTCTCCTTGTTCCACTGTTACGTACTCCTCGATATTGTTTCTCGCGATATTTTCTTTTGTTTTAGGGAGCACATCTGCATTAAGGTCAATTGCGGTTACATGACAGTGAAAACGTTTTACCAGCTCAACCGTAGTAGTTCCAATATTGCAAGCTACCTCAAGAATCTGAGTTTCTGGCGTAATCTCTACTGAGTTAAGAAGCCAATTGGTTGCTTCAATACCTCCGGGGCGCAGTCTTGTCTTGCCCATGCGGAGTAAAAACTCGTGACCAGCTTCCATACTAAGACCCCCTTCATACTATAAAAGAATAAAGTTAGCTCTATCTAACTGATACAAGTTAAGCATATCGTTACCTGCGAAAAAAGCCAAATAAATTGCTATTTTTGAAACAATTTAGCAGGTAGATTACGACAAAAAATAACCTATATGTCCAATCGTTCTTTTTGTGCATTTTCTTTAGCAGTTTATAAGTTTATAGTGGACGCAAGGTAAGGGTGACTTACTAATTTCCGCAGGTAATTGATGCGGAATACTAAGGAGGAAGTTATGTATTACTCTGCTGGAACGTATGAATCGTTCGCTAAGCCAGAAAAGCCCAAAGATGCCGACAAAAAATCAGCCTATATCATTGGAACAGGACTTGCAGGTCTAGCTGCTGCGTTTTATCTTGTCCGCGATGGCCAGGTAAAGGGTACAAGAATTCACCTGCTCGAGAAGCTTGAGCTTGCGGGCGGAAGCTGCGATGGCCGCAAAGATGTAAGCAAGGGTTTCTACATGCGCGGTGGCCGCGAGATGGACAACCACTTTGAGTGCATGTGGGATATGTTCAGAGACATTCCATCTATTGAAACACCTGGTGTCTCCGTACTTGATGAGTACTACTGGCTTAACAAGCACGATCCTAACTACTCGCTCTGTAGAGCTTCCGAGAAGTGCGGCAAAGATGCCCACACAGATAAGAAGTTCAAGCTTGATAAAGAGTCTTCACTAGCGCTTGCCAAGCTGTTTATGACTCCCGAGAAGGACCTTGAGGGCAAGAAGATTAGTGACGTACTTCCTGATTCTTTCTGGAACACTAACTTCTGGCTTTATTGGCAGACCATGTTTGCGTTCCAAAGATGGTCTTCTGCTCTTGAGATGAAGCGCTATCTTTGCAGATTCTGTCACCATATTGACGGTCTTCCTGACTTTACTGCGCTGCGTTTTACCAAGTACAACCAGTATGAGAGCATGATTTTGCCACTGGTCAGGTATCTTGAGAATCACGGCGTAAGCGTTGACTATGGTATGGATGTCAAGAACGTCATCATCAACGACACCAATGGTAAAAAGGTAGCCACTCAAATTGTTTACGAGAAGAACGGCTCACAGCAAACCATTGATCTAACCGAAGACGATTTGGTGTTTATCACCAATGGCTGCTGCACCGATACCTCTTGCTATGGCGATCAAAATACCGCTCCAGACATTAGCAACGTCAGAAATGGCGTAGGGGAGTCCTGGGATCTGTGGAAGAATATCGCCGCTCAGGCCAAGCATGGCGAGTACGGCAATCCCGATAATTTCTGCAGCGACTTTGAGGCAACCAACTGGATGAGCGCTACTATCCAGACAAAAGACGAAGAGATTATCAAGAAGATTATTGGCGTCTGCAAGAGAGATCCAAGAGAAGGTAAGGTCACAACCGGCGGTATTGTAACTGTCAAGGATAGTACCGATAACTGGTACCTCTCGTGGACCATCAACCGTCAGCCACAGTTCAGGGCACAGGACAAGGACACTGTACTTATCTGGGTCTATGCGCTGAGCACCAACAAGCCTGGTAACTTTGTTAAGAAGGCTATGCGTAA
>JAGZWL010000154.1:0-1973 GCA_018378955.1 Atopobium sp.
CCTGGTACAACTACGTGAGTGATGCTGTTCAACGTATCTCCTATCCCTCACAACGAACAAGTAAATCAACTTGAGCAATACCATAACGCTTACTCTTAGAAAGCTCAAAGTTATCAAGAGAAACTGAATCAGATTTATGGCTATGCTCATAGACTACTACAGCGTCTTTTGTCAGACTTCCCGCCTGAGTCAAGTCTTTGAGCAGCTTGGATACTACCTCTGCCTCAACGGCATAAGGAGGGTCCAAAAATACCACGTCAAAAGGACCTCCAAACAGCTGGGATGACTCAGCTAAGCGCGCTGTATCACCACAGATAACACTCATCTCAGAGGTGCTTACGCCAAGAGATTTAGCCGTACGCTTAATGCGATCGCACGTCTTTCTATCTTTATCAACAAAAGCAGCGTACAGCGCTCCTCTAGAAAGAAGCTCAAAACCCATAGCGCCTGAACCTGCAAAAGCATCAAGTACTCTGGACTCACTGAGGTCAAGACCGCGAGAAGCCAAGATGGAGCTTGCAATAGCCTCACGCGTACGATCAGTGGTTGGTCGCGTAGTCCCCTTGCCATCAGGGGCCTCAATTGCACGACCTTTCCATTTTCCGCCAACAATCCTCATGGGTTTTCTCGCCACCAAATCTATCTTGTACTGCAGTTTATCTGCAGGTTATTACTTATAGCCAAGCTCTTCAAAGTAGATGCCAAAGCGATCTTTTGCCTCAATTCCCAGCGTAGCATAGGCGTCGCTGGTAAGATTTGGGTCCTGTGCAGTAATAGCTAGGGCGTCCATGTGAGCCGCCTCAATCAGGTCCGCATCCGCGTAAAGGTCAGAAATCTTGAGCGTGGTGCCGCCCGACTGACGGTATCCCAGGGTTTCTCCCTCGTGTCTAAGCTCCAGGTCAAGCTCTGCCAGGCGTGCACCGTCGGAGGTTTGCTCAAGGGCGGCTAAGCGTTTTCTTGCGGTAGAGCCTCGCTTGGCGTTACTGGCAAGATAGACCGTTCCTGGAAAATCGCCTCGACCAACACGGCCTCTGAGCTGGTGCAAGGTAGCCAGTCCAAAACGATCCGCATTAAAGACAATCATGACCGTAGCGTTAGGAACGTCAACGCCAACCTCAATGACGGTTGTAGAGACCAGAATCTGCGTCTTATTTGCGCGGAACTTTTCCATTACCTGATCTTTTTGTGTCTCAGGCAGTCTGCCGGTCAAAAGATCACAGGCAAAGTCCTTGAAAACGGTCTTTGAGAGCTCCTCATATACGCGAGTTGCACTGTAGAGCTTACCGTTTGTGCGAGCGGTCTCAGGAACATCTTCAAGCTCTTCTTCAGAATCGCTTGGATCAATCAAAGGACAAACCAAATATGCCTGATGACCCGCTTGAACAGCTTCGGCGACAGCAGCATATGCTTGGTCAAGGTTTTCTGGCACACACAACTTGGTGGTAACGCCAGCGCCTGCCTTTGGTCTTTTGGTAATGCGAGACGTATCAACGTCTCCGTACAAAGAAAGCGCCAGCGTACGCGGAATAGGCGTTGCGCTCATGGCGAGAAGATCTACGCCCTGCCCTTTTTTACGCAGTGCTGTTCTTTGATCAACGCCAAAACGATGCTGCTCGTCTACAACAGCAAGGGTAAGCTGCTTAAATACCACACGGTCAGAAAGAAGCGCCGTAGTACCAAAGACAACGGACAAAGAACCGTCGGCTAGGCAAAGCTCAATTTGCTGCCTCTCCTCTTCTGAGGTAGAACCCGTAATAAGCGCCCACGTAATTCCCGCAAGTGAAAGCAAAGGCCCAATCTTTTGAGCGTACTGCTGAGCAAGAACTGAGGTAGGAGCCATCACGGCAGCCTGAGATGAAGAGTCTGCGGCTGCAGCCAAGGCAACGGCAGCAACGGCTGTTTTACCAGTACCAACGTCACCTAAAAGCAGACGATTCATAATGCGTGGTGCAGCCATATCAGAAAGAATCTCT
>JAGZWL010000155.1:0-1962 GCA_018378955.1 Atopobium sp.
GCATCCTGCCAGAACAGGTCCTCGCAGGTGTAGCCCGTGATGCAAAGCTCGGGCAGCACGACCACCTTGGCGCCGCGATTACCTGCGGCTTCTTCGATGGCAGCCAGGCAGCTCTCCACGTTAAACGCCACGTCGGCCACGCGGACGCGCGGCGTGATACTTGCAACTTTGATAAATCCGTCTTGCACAATGGCCTCCTTACATGCCGCTTGGGACAACGGGCGCCGCATCCGACGACCACGATCCCAGCTGCGCGTTGGGGTTTGCGTCCAAGGTCAATGGCGAGAAACCCTGTGTACGGTAGCTACGGAGTGCGCCCACGGCAATCATTGCGGCGTTGTCGCCACAAACCGACATCGGAGGCACCGTCACTCGAACACCCATACGACCAAAGGTTTCCTTATATGCAGCTCTAAGCGCGGGGTTGGCAGCAACGCCGCCTCCCACGCAGAAATCGGAGACGCCTGTCTCCTCAACAGCGGTTTTAGCCTTTGCAACCTGCACGTCAATAACTGCTTGCTCAAACGAGGCAGCCAAATCGGGCAGATTGATTGCTCTACCTGCGCGATTCTCGCCCTCAATGTAAGTAATAACGGCTGTCTTCAAGCCAGAAAGGCTGAAGGAATAGTCACCGCTATGCATCATCGCGCGCGGGAAGTGGATGGCCTTAGGATTGCCCTGAACTGCAAGTTTACTGATTACCGGTCCACCTGGATAGCCCAAGCCCAGCGCCTTGGCAACCTTGTCAAATGCCTCACCCACAGCGTCATCAATGGTGGAGCCCAGGACCACGTAATCTCCCCAGGCACGCACGTGTACCAGCATAGTATTGCCGCCCGAGACCAGGCTGGCCACAAACGGCGGCTCCAAGTCGGGCGTCTCAAACAGGTTGGCCAGCAGGTGGCCTTCCAGGTGATGGACGGGAATAAGCGGCAGGCCAGTGGCCACGCAGAAGCCCTTGGCAAACGCCACGCCTACAACAAGCGCGCCGACAAGGCCTGGACCTGCGGTAACACCAACGGCGGCCAGGTCAGATGGCACCAGCGTGTCGCAACCAAAGTGCGCGCCCGCGCGGGCCATGGTCTCCTCGAAAAGACCCACGATAGCCTCGGTATGCTTGCGAGAAGCAATCTCGGGCACGACGCCACCAAAGCGAGCGTGGAAGTCAATTTGCGTTGCGACAACGTTTGCGCAGACCACGCCGTGAGAATCCATGATGCACATGGCTGTCTCGTCGCAAGAGGACTCCAAGCTGAGAATCAAATCCCCCGCCTCGCGCAGTGCCGCAAGCATCTCTTCAGAGCGCTCACCTGCAACAATAGGCCACGGACGTACCGATGCGTGAGGCTCAGGGTTTCTGGCCTCAAAGCCAGCGCCAACCGCCAAAGGCAGCTGTGCCGTCATCAAAACTGCTGCACAATCCGGGCCGTAGTACCCCGGACGACGGCCAACCTCATCAAATCCCAGTTTGCGATACGCGCCCTGAGCTGGAGCGTTATCCTCCTCCACCTCAAGGGTAATTGCGGACGCGCCCAACATCTGAGCGTCATACGCCACGCGTTCTACAAGCTTAGATGCAATTCCCTGGCGGCGACGCTCGGGCGCAACCACCACTTCTTCCACCTCAAACTCGGCTCCTGCCAGGCGACCGCCCGCAAAGCCAATAACCGTTCCGCGATCGTGAGCCAGCCACCAGCTGCGCCCAACGCCCGAAAGCTCGTCATAGAACGTCTGCTTTGACCAGGCAGAATGCGCAGCGTCAGCATACGTTGCCGCCTCAAGCTCCGCCACCTGGTCCAAATCGTTCACCGTCATCGGACGAAGCTGCAGGTGAATATCAGCCAGCGCATCATCCACGCCAGTCAGAGCCACCGTTGCCGGCTCCTTCAGCCCCAAACGCTTACGCTCCGACTCCTCCGCGTCCGAAAGTCGCGTGTAAATGGGCAGCACCAGCGCCGGATC
>JAGZWL010000156.1:0-1894 GCA_018378955.1 Atopobium sp.
TATATTCAGTTATATCTTGGTCTCTAACCGCGATTCTTGGCGTTTGGTCTCTTATACTTCTATCCGGTCATGGTGCTGCTTCAATTGCTGGATTTAACACAATGACTGAAGATGAAAAGAAAACAATAGACGAGAAAAAGCTTTGTTTTGTAGCGGGTATTTGCATGCTTATAAGTGCGTTAGTACTCTTTTTCATGGCTATGCTTGGATCAAAAAATATAACAAACACAACAGCAATCATTGCGGGCAGTATTATTGCGATTGATGCGGCAGCAGCGGTTTATATAGCAAACACAAAATGCAAAAAATAATAAAAACCTGACGACAAAATACTTGAAGTTCTCATTACCTTTGGACAATGACTCTTGTTAAAATAAATGCAAAACATCACCTCAAACTACTCGTCTCTTTCGTCCCTCTTAAGACAAAGTCTGATCACGCACGTACGCAAGTAATCGTACAAGCACAACAATACAAAGCCCTGCTGCAAGCACTGTTTCAACAGTAGCTATTCCATCGAGCCATTGAAGAGGTTGGCCGAGTTCGGCCAGGTATGCCGACGTCTGCGTGCGCGCAACGACACAAATTACAAAAGGAAAAGTAAACGCGGCATGGCTGGGAAAGAACGGTTTAGTAAGACACCTGATGCACCACGCAAAAGAAACTACATAAATAATTGAAGCGATTACCAGCATAACCAAAAGAAACGGAACGGACTTTGGCGTAATAGATTGGATATATCCCGCAATGCAAAGACTTGTTGGAGCTGCATAAATACAAGCGAGCGACTCAGCAGAATCAGGCACCGGCCCATATTTTATGTACTTTATGCTGACTACAATGAAAAGCACAACAAGGCAGATAAATCCAAACCAAAATGCAATCGTACCAACACTGGTTTCAAAGTTGAACGCCGGCGCTGTAACACTTGCAACAACAATGCCTACATACACAATGAACCAGCTGGCGTGCACATTCTCCCAATTAAATTTTGCAATATAGCGAGAAGTAAAGAAAGCTATGCACAGGATGTGTAACGCAATTCCTGCGAACCAAAACAACTGTGCCACATCACCAATATCGGCCTTCATATACACCGAAATCAGCATAACTGCCATAGGATATGTTGCGGCAACTGAAAGCCCAATTGGATCCGAGAGCTCTCGCAACACAACTTTTGTAGACACCATAAATTTGAGGGTATAGAGAGCTAAAAGAGCAATAGAGAGTATGCCACAGGCAAGATAAAGACCCTCGAAAGAAGTCTTGAAAAGATTTCCAAGTGCTGCAAAACCTAAAGCAACACCACAAATAGCAACGGGAACTTTTTGAACATAGTTCATAAGGATTCTTCTATCTGTTTAGAAATCTCTTCTTATTTCTTTCAATAATAGATATTTTTTCATGGAAGCGAACTCAGTAGCAGATATATATCTATGCGTTGTAGTAATTAGCTAACAAAAACCCGCCTGGCTTCTGCTTCCGAGCATGTACACTGGCGGGTCTTCCTTATGCGATGTGCCTGCAATCTGCCCTGACCCGAGCTCGAAGGCTAAGGGCGGCCGCATGGGCCGACCTCCCGTCGAGACGATTGGCGTGGTGGCAGAGCGACCCTCTCAATCCGAAACCAAACACAACGCCACAGCGAACGCCGAGGCCTCCACACGCCCCGACTATCGAATCGAACCCGATGCGCCACTCGAGTCTCCGGATGTCGCATCGAAAGGACGGCTGCCCTTTTGCCGCCATGAAATCCGGGAATTCAGATTCACGGCGAAATTGGAGATCGTGCGTCAAAGGCATACCCTACGTCGTCGTTCTTCACCCTCATAGAGCGAAGACGGTCTCCCCGTCTATGGGCCCGCCTTCGGGCATAACACGACTCAAATCGCAG
>JAGZWL010000157.1:0-1865 GCA_018378955.1 Atopobium sp.
CAATAGCCGAGACAGTACGAGGGTCATCGCCCGAAATAACACGCAGGTCAACGCCTTGTTCAAGGAAGTATGCAATGGTTTGTGGAGCGGTCTCTCTAATCTGATCCCTAAGCACTACGTAACCTAGGAGCTGAGGAGTTCCCTGGAAAGTATCATTCTGGTCAAATCCATCAACGGTACAGGCAACCAGCACGCGTTCAATGGACGCAAATGCATCGGACGATGCGATAACGTCTGCCGCCTCGGGACCAAGCACAAACTGAGCTGCACCGATAACAAATGCCTGTCCGTCCTCAGTGACGCAGCCGGAGTACTTTCTCTTGGAAGAAAACGCCACAACGCGAGAAGGACGTTTGCTTTGAATCCCCTGCTTGGATGCGTACGCAAGGATTGCCGTAGCTGTATCGTTAGCGTCATCTTTGTTTGCGCCGACAACGTTTACAGCTGCTTGCAAAGCACCCGCAGCCTCAGTAATTGGCGTAAACGAAGCATCCAAAACACGAGCAACTTCCATGTTTCCCGTGGTGATAGTGCCCGTCTTGTCCAAACAAAGGGTATCTACGCGTGCTAGCGTTTCAATGCAGTATTGCTGCTGAACCAAAACATTTTTCTGGCCAAGCCTAATGGTTGCAATAGCAAGAACCGAGCTGGTGAGAAGAACGAGTCCTTGAGGAATCATGCCAATAACTGCAGCAATCATCGAAAGAAGCGCTTCATTTAAATCGGCGTTACCAATGAAATAGGTACGAACAAAAAGACCAATACCCAGCGGAATCAATGCAATGGAACCTGCGCGAATAATCGACTTAATGGTGGTAAGAATCTCTGAATTGATCTCTTTTACAAACTTAGCTTCTGCGTTAATACGCGCAGCATAGCCTTCCTGACCTACACGGCATACCCTACCAACTAGACTGCCCCTCTCGACAAAACTACCAGAAAGAAGCTCGTCTCCCGTGGTCTTTTGCACGGGCTCCGCCTCACCAGTTAGAAGGCTTTCGTCAACGCTTACGTGCTCTGACACAAGAATACTGTCAGCAGGAATTTGATCGCCCGTCTTCAAGCGCACAAGATCATCGATGACAAGCTCGTCTGGTTTGATAAAGGTATCTTTTCCGTCACGAATTACACAAACACTCTGAGCTGTCATAAGAGACAGGCGGTCAACCATGCGTTTTGCACGAATCTCTTGCACAATACCAATGACCAAGTTTGCAAGAACTACGCTCATGAACAGTGCATTTCTGTACTGTCCCGTTACAACAACAAGCAGCGCCATCAAAACATTAACTATGTTAAAGAGCGTAAAGCTGTGCTCTGCAATAATCTGAGCAATAGATTTGGTTTTGACGTCTGTATTAGTATTGACTTTACCCGCAGATACTCTCTCTGCAACTTCTTTTGACGTCAGACCTTCATACGTTTCTTCAAAACGTTTGCTGCTCTTACCTGCAGTGTCTTGCAATGACATATAAACAATCTCCAGTCAGTGATGGCCGGTTTTTCTCACGTGGTGACCCCGGTGGGTTTCGAACCCACGACCTTTTGCTCCGGAGGCAAACGCTCTAATCCACTGAGCTACGGAGTCATGGTGCATAAGTATACCCCAGCCTACTTACTGCCTTTTGTAACGGTTTGCGTAATTTTCTTCTGGTATTTTCCCATGCTAAAATGAATACAACCAGCAAATGAGGAGCTCATGAATACTATTTCTGTTGACCTAACATCCGGCTCATATCAAATTCATGTAGGGCATCACCTGCTTGCGCAGGCCGGCAACCTTATTCATTCCTGCACCTCAGGGTCAAAGATTCTTGTAGTCACTCATCCAGATTTGAACAAGCTCTACGGCTCTAAGCTTCTTA
>JAGZWL010000158.1:0-1842 GCA_018378955.1 Atopobium sp.
ATTGAGCTTCTGCGTGATGCTACAAATGAACGACTTGTGGCCATAAATCCCCCAATAGAGCTCAACTGCTGATAAACCTGTAGAATTACATTTAACTAATTCAGTTCTGTGAAAAACAACGTACAAATTGATAACACCTTTTGAACGGTTGTCGAACAATTGTGTAGACGCTTTTCAGTAGAACTGAGTGTATCTTACCCTATTCAATGAACGTTTTGAATACTTAAACGGATATTATTTAGCGGTCAACGGTTTTTATGACGTAAATCTCTAAAGTGAGCATAGATAAGTATTGCTTAACTCTCAACTTTAGCTATACTAATATTATCGATTCGATTGTTAAAACATTCAAAACATTCAACAAATAGGGAAATTTGTTATACGACAAGACAAATGTCATATAAGTTATTTATCTAATTGTTGAAGCGTTCAGAAGATTCAAGTTTTTGTCGTTAAGCGATGTGTTCTTGTGTGCTCTTGCTATAGTCCAACACAAGGAAAAGATTCACAGTAGTCTACTGGAGAGGAGTGAATCACATGCTACTTCGCGATATCTACGAGCAGAATCACTATGCTTTCGTGAAGACCCCCATGACATGGGAAGAGTCTATTAGAGAGTGCTGCAAACCACTGGAGGCTGATGGAACTGTCAATCCAGAGTATGCAGACGACATTATCGAGTGCGTAAACAAGTTTGGTCCTTACATTGTCATCGTTCCAAACATTGCAATGCCACACTCAACTGCTCGCATTGGCTCTAATGGAAAGACTGCTATTGGCTTTATGCACTCTGATGTTCCTGTCAATTTTGAGGATGGCGACGATGAGAAGCAGGTTAAGACTTTCTTCACTCTGAGCGCTACTGATCAGGATGCTCACTTCAAGAATATGCAGATGCTCGTTCAGGTTCTTATGAACGAGGAGGTTCTTGAGCGTCTTAAGAACATTCAGTCTCCTGAGGAGCTTTTGGAGATTGACAAGCTTATCTCCGAGTAAACACGCCCGTTTGGGCACGTAATTGAGGTTTTCCTTTTGTAGTGTGGGCTGCAGAAGGTACGTATGTAGGACCCTTTGAAAGGGGTATCAATGGATATTGTTCTTGGTATTTGGAAATGGTTTGCGAGCAACTTCTTGACTCAGCCAGCCTATTTCATCGGTTTGATTGTTGCTATCGGCTACATTCTTCTTAAGAAAAAGTGGTACGAAGTACTCGCTGGCTTCCTTAAGGCAGTCATTGGTTATCAGATCCTCCTGGTTGGTTCCGGCGGCCTGGTAACCGCATTCCGTCCAGTCCTTGTTGGACTTGAGGCTCGCTTTAACCTTTCTGCAATGGTCATTGACCCATACTTTGGCCAGAACGCAGTACAGGCAGGCATGGAGGCATCTAACGCTCCTGAGTTTATCGCAGGTCGTTCCTTCTCCTCCGTTATGCTTCTTCTGCTCTTCGCTTTCATTCTGAACATTGTTTTGGTTGCTTTTAAGAAGCAGACTAAGCTTCGCGCAATCTTTACTACTGGTCACGTCCAGGTTCAGCAGGCAGCAACTGCATTTTGGCTTATCCTCTTCTGCTTCCCACAGCTTAACGACGTTACTATCCTTGCAGTTATGACTGTTCTCCTTGGTCTTTACTGGGCAGTTGGTTCCAACCTTTGTATTGGACCTACCCAGGACCTCACTGATGGCGCTGGTCTTACCGTTGCTCACCAGCAGATGTTTGGCGTCTATTGCGCATCCAAGGCTTCTGAGTGGCTCGCCAAGCACTCCAAGAAGGAGTCCAAGCGTATTGAGGACATCGAGCTTCCAGGCTTCCTTAAGATCTTCAACGAGAACCTCGTTGCAACT
>JAGZWL010000159.1:0-1822 GCA_018378955.1 Atopobium sp.
GTAATAAACTCTGCTGGAGCAAGTTCTCTATGACGAGCAGCAAGCTTTTTAGGCGGCTTATATGAAGGACATTGGCTAAAGTCAATATACTCAATATGCTGCATAAGGTCATCAATCATGGCATCATGATCAAAGGAATTCCATGCTTCAAGAACTTCTCGCATTCTTGCGTGAGTCTCAGGACGGCGAGGCATAAACAATGTGCAGCAATCAGGAGCCGTCTGCGTTGAGATATCAAACGTGTTGATATCTTGGGCGCGACGGATGATTTCTTGCTTGTCAGAGCCAATCAAAGGCCTCAAAACAGGTATGGTGACTGCCTCGTTGACAGCAGCAATGTTATCAAGCGTCTGAGAAGCAACTTGACCAAGTGACTCACCAGTTACCAGGGCTTTAGCACCCTCAAGCTCTGCAATTTTCTGTGCAATGATGTACATCACGCGACGATACATAATGACACGAAGAGCCTGTGGAACAGCAAGGGAAATCTCACGCTGGTGCTCGCCAAAGGGCACAACATACATTCTGCCAATAAGACCAGCAGGCTCAAGAGCCTCAATGATATCCTGGCACAGATATTCGCTGGTATCGGAAGTCATAGGGCGTCCAGAGAAGTGAACGGGAATAACCGTAGCTCCCCTACGGCCAACCATCCATGTGGCAACAGGCGAATCTATACCACTAGAAAGAAGCGACACAACCTTGCCCGCAGTACCAACAGGAAGACCGCCGACACCGTGAATAGATGCAGCGTAAACGTATGCGTTACCCTGAACAACGTGTACATAGACCGTCATATCCGGATTATGCATCTGCACTTTTTTATCAGGGAAATTCTCGCAAAGGACTGCGCCTACAAGCTGGTTAATCTCAATGGAATGCTTTGGATAGACCGTTGAGGAACGACGAGCATGCACTTTAAACGTAGTAAAGTCACCGGACTCCCCCAGCGCCTTCACGGCGGCGTTACAAAACTCCTGCTCATCTAAGCCACAACGATACGCCAAAGAAGCACGTGCAACGCCAGGAACCTGGGCCACAGCATGTTGCAGCTCTTCAGTTGCTTGTTTATCAGTGGTTTCTACAAGAAGGTAGCCAGAAATGCGAGAAACCCCCGCCACTGGAAAGTGTCGGAGGGCTCGTCGCAAATTTGTTACCAACTGATTTTCAAAAGTGGATCGGTTCTTACCCTTTAAACCAATTTCGTGGTAGTGAACCAGACATACTCTTTCAGTCATAGCTCTTAGTAAACGATGGTGTTCTCGCCCTTAATTGCCTCGTCAAAAGAATCTTTAACAAAGCCAAGGGTACCGTCGTTAATCTCTTTCATAGCAATAGAGACAGAATCTTTACCACTTGCAACAGTAGTAATGTCATCAAAATCCTGAACAGCGGTTACACGCAGGTGCTGACCGTGAAGCATATTGTTAATATCGCAAGCACGCTTAGAAGCAAGTGAGCAAAGCAAGAATGGATTCTGCTCAGTCTTCTGAAGCAGGCTGTCAATCTCAGGCTTAATAACAGACATTAAAGCTGACCTCCGTCTGATTCATAGTCATCAAAAACTTCCTCGAGCTTGCTCAGAGCAGTCTCAAGGTTGTCGTTCACAATGCAAACAGTATAGTCGTTTGCATGCTCCATTTCACGCGAAGCATTAGAAAGTCTCGTAGAAATGGTCTTCTCGTCTTCTGTACCGCGACCTCTAAGACGCTGTTCAAGCTCTTCAAATGAAGGTGGCTTAATAAAGACGAGAATGGCGTTGGGATATTGTTTGTGGACCATAAGTCCACCCTGAACGTCAATCTCTAGAACAACAGACTGA
>JAGZWL010000160.1:0-1816 GCA_018378955.1 Atopobium sp.
AGATGTTGTTGTTGCTGCTCAGCGTATTGCTGCGGATAATCCTCAGGTCACCTGTGATGTCTATGACATTAACCACTTCAAGGAACTCAAAGACACCTACGATGTGATGAGTGTTCCATGCTTGGTTATCAACGACGGTCAGAAGGTTGACTTCGGTAAGAAAAATCTCTCTCAGATTTTATCGCTGATTCCTTAAGATCCATTTGCGTCCAGGAGAGGGTGGCGCTCATGAATATGCCGAGAAGATCAACGGTCTTCTCGGCATTTTTTTGCGACGTATGAAGTAAGCGTATAAAGCTTGTCTAGAGGTGCAAGGCCACGTCCCCTTTACAGGGCTTTTTGCTGGTAGAGTCCTGCATCGGTAAAGCCCTGTGCGCGATAGTAAGCGCGCGTTCCAATTGAGCTAATAACGTTAAGACTGGTATAACCCGTCTCAGCTGCAATAGAGGAGGCTTTGGCAAGAAGTTTTTGGCCCAAGCCCTGGTGTTGAGCAGACATTCCTTCTGAGCCCAGCGAAAGCGCCTGTCCGTATACGTGGAGCTCTCTGATCATGGCCTGACCTGGCTGTACCAGCAGCTCATTAGCGGCAACATCACATACTCCAGAGGTTAGTTTGTCCCAGTGGGGAAGTGAAAGCCTACAGAAACCTGCGATTTTATTGTCAGCAGTTACCCACTGCAGGAAGTGCTCGTCACTGACCGCGGTAGTGTAAACAAAGTCTTGAAGGGTAAGTTCTGCAGCACTTACCTGCTGCTGGTTAATCTCTCTAAAGCGAATCTCCTGCACGCGGCTTGCAACATCTTTAGCAGCAAGCTCTTGCTCAACCATCTGACGAAGGTTGGTATGTTTGTTTCCCACCAGAATATCGGTGGCACTAATGTCTCTAATCATGCGAGAAATACGCACGTATGGAGGCGTTGCAAGCACGTCTTGAACAAGCACGTCTACCAGTTCATCTTTGGCGTATGGCTGCCATGCACCCTCACGGTATTTCTGGACCAATTGCGTTCCAGATACCAGTGCACAGGGGTAGAGCTTAATCTCATCAGGGAGAAATCCTGGATCCGTGACAAATGTTTTAAAGTCCTGTTTGTCTGCTTCAGGGGTTGCACCTAACAGGTTAACCATCAGGTGAGAGTGGATTTTAAATCCGTACAAGCGAATCAGGGAGAACGCTCGTTTAATCTGGGCAACGCTCATCTGACGCTGATTTGCGTCAAGAATTTCTTGACGTGTGCTCTGAATGCCAATTTGAATTTTGGTACACCCAAGCTGCCTAAACATGCGAAGGTTATCCGGCGTAATAGTGTCAGGTCTGGTTTCTATTACAAGGCCAACCACACGGGCAGCAGCTGTTTCATTACTGTGTTGTTGTTCCACCAGCTCATCATAGGTACTTTGCATCTGAGACCACGCGTTTTGGTGAGGCTGGCTGGTGTCGTAGAGCTTATGAAAAGCCTGGTTATACGTGGCAGTATCATCAAAGACCGCTGCCTGCTGTTCAGCAACAAAAGAAGAAAGTGCTTCTTCAGAGTTCTGCAAGCCAAACGAGGTGTACCAATTCAGGCGCTCTTTGATGTGATTAGGAGAGTTTGGCCACTCGTTGAGTGCGCGGAAGAGCTCTTTGATAAACCAGTATTGGTAGCTCTCTGGATAATCGCTCCAGGTGCCACCGAGCACTATGAGCTCTACTTTGTCGGTTGAGTGGCCCATCTGATAAAGCGCTTGAAGACGAGCAGCAACTTGTACGTATGGATCAAAAAACGTAAGCTCAGCACGCTGGCAGGCAGGCTCGTTAGCAAGATAGCTTTTAGGC
>JAGZWL010000161.1:0-1808 GCA_018378955.1 Atopobium sp.
ATGACAAAACAACATAGTTAGCTATCGTTTACATTGACTCAGGAGCAGAAACACCAATCAGATCAAGAGCAATTGCAAGTACGCGACGAGTTGCATCACACGCAGCAAGACGAGCCTTAGAAAGCTCTGCGTCCAGTGGACGTCCCTCAGAAGGAAGTACCTGGCAAACGGTATAGAATGCGTGGAACTGACCGGCAAGCTCTTCAATATAGTGCGTAATGCGGAATGGTGCCCTATCGCGAGCACAACCCTCAACAAGACCTGGGAACTCAAAGAGCTTACGAGCAAGCGCCTGCTCAGCTGCATCAGAGAGCAGTCCGAGATCTACCTCAGAGCCAATAGCCTTATCTGCAACGGCGTCCATACCAAGCGCCTTAGCCTCTTCAAGGTCAACGCCAGCAGCACGACGCAAAATAGAACAAATACGAGCGTGGGCGTACTGAACGTAATACACAGGATTAGAGCTGTCCTGACGCTTTACCTGTTCAATGTCAAAGTCAATCATCTGGTTGGAAGACTTTGAAACAAGGGTGTAGCGCGTTGCATCAACACCAACCTCGGCGAGAAGCTCGTCAAAATGGATACCAGTTCCCTTACGCTTAGACATTCTGACGGCAACGCCGTTTCTGAGCAGGTTAACCAGCTGACCAAGCAAAACCTCAAACTGAGTTGGGTAACCAAGAGCTGTTGCAGCAGAGCGAACACGCTGAATATATCCGTGGTGATCTGCTCCCCAAATATCAATAACGTGGTCGACACGCTGGAACTTGTTCCAGTGGTACGCAACGTCGGAAGCAAAATAGGTATACTCGCCATTTGTTTTGATGAGTACACGGTCCTTATCGTCACCAAAATCAGTAGAACGGAAGAACAGTGCGCCCTCGTCAGAACGATAGAGGTAGCCAAGCTTATCAAGAGCATCGAGCGCGCGGTCAACGGCGTCTTTACCCTGGTCGTCCTTAACGTATAGAGAGCGCTCAGAGAACCAAACATCAAAGTCAGCGCGGGCGTTGTGGCAGGTATTTTTGATAGACTCGAGCATCATCTTGTAACCACGCTCACGGAACTCTGCCATGCGTTCATCTTCGGACTTGTCTGCCCAGACCTCTCCGTCATTTTTGAGGAAGAAAAGACCCAGGTCAACAATGTAGTCTCCGGCGTATGCATTGCCGCCAAGAGAGTTAATGAACTCGTCAGTAAATGGATGCTCCTCTGGATGTACATCCTCTTCATCTGCAACGTAAGCATTGCGATCTTCAGCCAACACCTGAGCAGCTGCGTCAGCATCAATGCCGCGTTCCTGCATGATGTCAATAAGCTGCAGGTAGCGCTTAGAGATGGAGTGACCAAAGACATCCATCTGTGAGCCGTGATCGTTTACGTAGTACTCACGCTCAACCTCATAGCCTGCGAATGCAAGAATACGGCTCAGAGAGTCTCCCAGCGCTGCCCAGCGACCGTGGCCAATATGCAGAGGACCAACAGGGTTTGCAGAAACGTACTCTACCTGGACCTTCTGGCCAGCACCAAAGGTAGAACGACCAAAATCGGCGCCCTGCTCGCGAACGGTGTTAAAAATCTCATTGCCCGCAGCGGTAGACAGGTAAAAGTTTACAAAGCCAGGACCTGCAACCTCAACGCGCTCAATTTGAGCGTCTGCTGCAATATGAGCCACAAGAGCTGCGGCAATATCGCGAGGAGCCTTATGTGCCAGCTTTGCAGAACGCATTGCAACCGTAGAAGACCAGTCACCATTTGATGAGTCCTGTGGGCGCTCAAGTCCCACGTCATCAATCTGGAATTCAGGC
>JAGZWL010000162.1:0-1744 GCA_018378955.1 Atopobium sp.
AGAGGGCCGAGAAGATCGGTCCTCTTGTTTTTTACCGCCAAACCAGCAGCCTGCGACAGTTAAAAAACGTATAAGCACCGTAGAGACGGATATTCTGTTGGATGTGGAATCTGGTTAACTCTTCTAGCACACCTATGTCGGATAATCTGTCGGAAATAGCTCCGTTCAATGCTCTGACCACACCTATAACTGATAATCTACATGTATCGAGAAGCCCGACCACAGTAAAGTCGGATAATCTGTCGATAGTTAACATATTTTCCGACATAGGTGTGTTATTTCTCTCTAAAACTGCAGAATATCAGCCATAGGTGTGCTCTCAGGGACAAAAATTGCAGATTATCCGACATAGGTGTGTTGCGAAAACTCTGAAAGGACATATGTCTAAATTGATATCGTATTTTACCAGCTGATTCATAAATTTCCCGTAAAGTCACTTTTCCTTAACGTGCAAGCGCTGTCTTTCACCAAAAAAGAGGCGTCTACGTAAGTAGACGCCTCGAAACTTGCACGTAGTAGTGGACTACTTCTTCTGGACGTACTTCAAGCAGTCAAGGGTAACTGCAGTCAGGATAATGACGCCCGAGAAGACAAACTGAAGGTTGGTGTCGATACCAAGAATGGTCAGTGCGTAAGTCAGTGCGGTGAAGATAAGAACACCCACGGTAACGCCGGAGATCTTACCAATACCACCGGTGAACGAAACGCCACCAACAACGCAGGCTGCGATTGCGTCCATGTCCCAACCCTGTCCGTAAGCTGCAGAGCCAGAGCCGACCATACGCATGCACTCAAGCCATGAACCAAATCCATAGAGGATACCAGCCATAACAAAGGCGCCAACCATAACTCTAAAGACTGAAATACCAGAAACAGCTGCTGCCTCAGGGTTTCCACCTACAGCGTAGAGGTTCTTGCCAAAGGTTGTCTTGTTCCAGATGAACCAAACAATGGCGATAGCTGCGATTGCCCACAAAATGATGGATGGGAATTTACCAATTCGTGGAATAACCATGTCTGGAATGGATGGCTCGATAGCGCCAAACGAAACACCCTTTGTTGCATAGGTAACAATACCAAAGATGATCAGCATGTTAGCCATGGTCGAGATGAATGGGTGCATCTTAAACTTAGCGGTAAAGAAGCCAGCGATACTGGTAAAGCAGGTGCACAGGACAATACAGGTAACCAGAGCCATGATGATTCTGACAGGAATTGGAATACCAGTAAGATCAAACGTGATACCAAAGACCTGACCAGTATTAATACCCTGGTGCATGATGATGGTTGAAGCGGTCATGCCCATACCAACCATACGACCAATGGAAAGGTCAGTACCAGTAAGCAGAATCAATCCAGCTACACCAAGAGCTAGGAACATTCGAGGCGATGCCTGCTGAAGAATGTTGATGACGTTGGAGTATGTCAGGAGCTGAGTGCCCTTGACTGCTGGGGTAATGATACAAAGGGCAATGAATACCAGGAGAATAACAATGTATAGACCGTTCTGAAGCAAGAATGAACGGGTGTTGAAGGTGTACTTGTAGTTCTCCCACTTCTGAGCCTGAGACTCCAGTGGAGTGAACTTAGACATCCTGAGAAGGTCGATGAGGTGATACTCATGACTAAACGCATTATGAGCACGGTCTTTGATGCGCTGAAGGTCTTTCTGATAGTTGACCTTTGCATCAAACTGACGGTTCTTATAGACGTACTTCTCATCCTTGATTTCCTGAGCATCAGA
>JAGZWL010000163.1:0-1727 GCA_018378955.1 Atopobium sp.
CTGTGACCACATGTGGGAAGTCCATGATGGGGTAATTGACCCGTTTGACGGCGGCTATTCTGCCTACATTCAAGCTCGAGTTGAACGTGATAGACAGGCAGCGGTGATGGAAGAGCGCCGTCAGAATACGCTGAGAAAAGAGCTTAACTGGCTTGCTCATGGTGCAAAAGCACGCACGTCAAAGCCTAAATTTAGGATTGACGCTGCTATGGAGCTTCTGGCCGAAGATCCACCACTTAGAAACACGCTTGAGCTTAAGCGTATGGCAGTCTCTAGGTTGGGCAAGCAAGTTATTGAGATGCATGATGTCTCGTTTGCCTACAAGAATGCTGCGCGTACTGCTGACGCAGATCAAAGCACGCAGGAAGGCGCAGCTAAACCTCAGACAGAGGTCATCAAGAACGTTGAGTGGCTCATTGGCCCTGGCGACCGTTATGGCATTTTGGGCGAGAATGGCGCTGGTAAATCCACGCTTCTTGAGTTGATGACGCAGCAATTGCAGCCAACCTCTGGTTCGGTGAAGGTAGGAAAGTCTGTCAAATTTGGATGGCTTTCTCAGCAGATTGATACGTTTGCCACTAAAGAGACCTGGACGGTACTAGAGCTTTTGACCCAATACAAGACAAGTTACCTGGTAAACGGCAAGATGCAAAGTCCTACGCAGCTGCTTGAAAGCCTTGGTTTTGACCGTCGAGAGTTTACCAATCGCTTGCAAGACCTCTCCGGAGGCCAGCGCAGGCGTCTGGCGCTCCTGTGCGTTCTTCTGGAAGAGCCAAACGTGCTGGTACTGGACGAGCCTGGCAACGATCTGGACACGGATATGCTGGCTGTCCTCGAAGACCTCCTGGACTCGTGGCCTGGAACGCTTTTGGTTGTCAGCCATGACCGCTTCTTGATTGAGCGCGTTACCGACGACCAATATGCCCTCATAGACGGTCACATTCGCCACGTCCCTGGTGGCGTTGACGAGTACCTCAAGCTTGTTGATGCAACAAAGCAGACGGCGAGAAGAGCGGGGGAGTTGTCGGGTGCACGCGGAGGTTCAGGTGCAAATGAGCCGCAGGTAGACGGGGCTTCTCGCCAGGAGAGCGTGGTGCTAAGCAACGCTGAGCGTCGCGAGCTGAAGAAACGCTTTGACTCGATTGAGCGTCGTATGGGCAAGGCTCAGGAGCTGCCTGAGCAGATTAGGGAGCAGATGAGCTCCGCTGATGCGACCGACGCCCAGCGTTTGATGGAGTTGCAGCAGCAGCTTAATAACGCAGAAGCGGCGCTTATGGAGTTGGAAGATGAATGGCTCACGCTAGCAGAGAAACTTGGTGAGGCGTAAATGGGAGAGTTGCTCTCTAAGTTTGTGTGGCCAAAGTATGGGCGCAAGAGTTTTGTTGCCTTGCTTTGCAAAGCAGTTGAGGTCATTGGTGACCTTCTGACTCCATTGATTATTGCACGCATGATTGACCTGGGTATTCACGGGTCAAACATGTACGACATTATTCGCTACGGAATTTTGCTGGTAGTTATTGCTATCGTTGGCTTTAGTTTTACGCTTATCTGTCAAAAAATTGCTTCCATTGTGTCTCAGCGTACGGGAACCGATTTGCGCAATGAGCTCTTTAAGAAGATTCAAGAGCTCTCAAGTGCCGATATTTCTGCACTGGGAACAGATACGCTGGTAACTCGTCTTATCAACGATGTTAACCAGGTGCAGGTTACCGTTGCTCTGGGCATTC
>JAGZWL010000164.1:0-1711 GCA_018378955.1 Atopobium sp.
TTCTTTTGTTCAGCATAACCGTAAAAGCAAAAAGAGCAGTCATGCCGATGCCTATAAGAAGGGCTGAATTTGTGTCCAGAGTTCCCTTTGCCATTGGATTGTCTGAAGATGCAGCAAAAGCCATGATCACCAGGCCGCCGTAAAGAAGGATCAATAAAATCGTGATCAGTGCAGAAGCCGGGGTTCGGAATTGATTCCGGACTGCTCCCTTCATTTTTAAAAAAGATAGAAATAGCAATGACCTCATTTATTCTTCCTCCGCTGTAGCTTCAAAGAAAATCTGTTTCAGTGTTTCGCTGCCTTCCTCGCCTCTGTGGATCCGGCGGATGATCTCCCCGTGATTCATAATATAGGCGCAGTCCCAGATATCATTGACCACATCAATGATATGGGTGCTGATCAATATAGAGGTGCCCTGATTTTTCAGCTCTACCAGAAGCTGCAGCACTTCTTCGATACTGGCAGGGTCAAGTCCTACCATAGGCTCGTCTACCAGGAGCGCCTTAGGCTCCGTCAGCAGGGCCAGGATCATGCTCAGTTTCTGCTTCATACCTTTACTCAGCTCTTTTGCAAGTTTATTTCTCTGTTCTGTCAGCTGAAACTGCTCCAGATATTTTTCTCCCGTCTCTTTATAGTTCTCCAGGCGATATGCCTTTCCAATAAATTCAATACTCTCATCTACAGTAAGAAGGTCATAGAGTACCGGAACCTCCGGAATATAGCCAAATTGTTGTTTTGCTTCCAGGCTGTTGTTTGGGCAGCCGCAGATGAGAATTTCCCCTTTATAGCTCAGAAGATTTACAATACTCTTGATCGTTGTAGACTTTCCAGCACCATTGCTTCCGATGATGGCAGTGACACCTCCTCGCCTGAAGGCGATGCGAGAAACGTTGATGCCGCGGCTCGATTGCGGGTAGTGATAGCTCATATCCCGTATTTCTACAAACTCGTTCTTCTCGCATCGTGCGCAGCACTGTTCAGCTGCAATGGCCGCAAAGGTTGGTGCACGCAGACCAAGCGCTCGCGCCTCGGCAGCAGTGGATGCATAGAATTGCTTGGAGTCAATCTCGCGCTCCACGCTGCCTGAGCGCATCACAATAATGCGATCGGCGATGCCCTCCAACCAATGGAGTCGATGCTCGGAGATGAGCACAGTGCGGCCCTCAGCTTTCCATTTTGCAACAATCTTTTGGAGAAGCCCTATGGAAGCGAAGTCAAGGTTGGAGGATGGTTCGTCAAGGACAAGAACATCTGGGTTAAGCATAGTGGCCGAGCCACAGGCAACGCGCTGCCTTTCTCCACCAGAAAGTGAGAGACAGCTGCGGTCGATAAGATCTGAGAGTTCAAGTGCGTTGGTGACGTTCTTTAGTCGTGCGCGTATCTTGTCAGGTGCTATTCCTTGGTTCTCACACGCAAATGCGAGTTCACCAGTTGTGTCCAGACAGAAGAACTGGGTTTTAGGATTCTGGAAGACTGACCCGACCTTTGGCGCAAGTTCCCAAAGTTCGCAGTTGGAAGGTGTAAGACCACAGACCTCAATCTTCCCCGAGAGTTTCCCTTCATAGTAATGGGGGATGAGGCCATTGACGAGCCTTGTCAGGGTTGTCTTTCCAGATCCCGAGGCGCCTGTCAGGCAAACAACCTCACCGGGAGCCACGTTAAGGGTGACCTCGGAGAGGCTGTTTTTCTCGCTTGCTTGATATTGGTAGCA
>JAGZWL010000165.1:0-1698 GCA_018378955.1 Atopobium sp.
TATATATATATATCCTGGACAAGGTGGCCACAGCTTGGACGGAAGCTCGTACAAGAGCACTACTGTCTCTGGTCACTTGGTACTTGGACTAGATGGACCTGTAGAGGACCTTTACTTTGTTCATCTGTATCAGAACATTCGCTTGCTCTGCAGAATTGTTAGACAGCTTGAAGGAATTGATACAGATCGCGTTTTTGTAAACGGCGCCTCGCAGGGAGGCGGTATTGGTCTTGCTACCTGCGCACTCAATCAAGACCTGATTAATAGGGCAGCAATTCTTTATCCCTTCCTCACTGATTTTAGGTGTGTGTGGGAGCTTAATGCTGATGAGGTTGCCTACGAGGGCATCCGTTATTATTCCCGCTGGTTTGACGCGGATGGTTCTCGCGTTGATGAGGTCTTTGCAAAGCTTGCCTATATTGATTCAGCTAATTTTGCACGCCTGGTTACCTGTCCTGTGCTTTTTGGTACTGGGCTTGATGATCCGGTAGTTCCTCCCGAGGCTCAGTTTGCGGCTTACAATGCCTTGACCTGCCCAAAGAGACATCTTCTTTATCCCGGATATGCGCATGAAGAGATTGGCGATTTTGACGATAAGATCATTGATTTCTTCTGCTCAGACAAGGGAGAGCAAGCTCTTGAAGCGCTGGACTCGTCATTTCCTGCTCAAGCAGAAGGCGAGGTGAAAGCATGAGGGGTTTAACACAAAGGCTTGAAGATGCTCGTACTTATCGCGGAGCGTGGCTTAGACCATCAAACTTTGAATCATTTTGGGAGACGTCCGTAGCGTTTGCACAAAATGCGCACGTAGAGAGTGCGGTTGAGCTTCCGTCTGCTACCCAGGCGGCAACGTTTAAGCGCATCACATTCACCTCAACTGACCAGACGCAGCTGTGTGCTCGCGTCATCCTTCCAGCAGGTGTGTCGGTGGCAGAACCGCTAGCTTCGGCAGAACTGCCCGCATCGGCAGAACTGCCCGCATCGGTAGAACTGCCCGCGGTGGTGCTCTTCTCCGATCTTGGTCGGGGAGTGCGTAGCTGGCTGCACCTATTGCGTTTCTCTGCGCTTGGCATGCCCGTTGTAGCCCTAGAGGCTCGCCCGTGCGAAGCGCCACTCAAAGACGCTTGGAGGGGAGCGTTGACCGCAGAGGAGCTTGCCCGCGCGCTCATCAACCCAGATGACGCCGCATCCTCCACGCTCAAGCAGCTCATCGATGACGCACTGGTAACTACCGCGGTTGCATCGCGCTTCCTCGGGCGCACAACCGTCACCTGGGGAGAAGGTCTAGGCGGCTCGCAAGCATTGTTTACGGCGGCGCTTCTGCCCAAGGAAGTGAGTCTTACTATGGCGCTAAACCCGCTCTTTGCCGACAACGCAACAACCCTGCGAGCACATGTCGGGTGCGGAGACACTCCGCAGTCAGATGCGGCTATCGACGCGGTCGGTCTTCTCGACAGCGCGTGCGCGGCAGAGCTGGTGCGTGTGCCTGCGCTTATCGGCACAGCTCTGCTGGACCAGAGCGCTCCAACTGAAGGAACGTTTGCGCTGTACAATCGCTTGCCAGGGCAGAAGGAAATGCGCGTGTACCCCAAGTATGGCCACGAGCGCATCAATCAGTTTGAGAACGAGCAAATCAACTATCTCTGCGAGGTTATATCAGGGCTTTGTCATAACTAAGCGGACTATAATTACGTAGGT
>JAGZWL010000166.1:0-1698 GCA_018378955.1 Atopobium sp.
GAATTGCCGCAGAACTTGGGCTTTCTACCTCGTGATGCTTGAGAGCTACTCGGATGCGGGCGAGAAGTTCCTCTATCGCAAAAGGTTTGGTGAGGTAGTCATCTGCACCCGCATCGAGACCAGCTACTTTATCCATAACCGAATCACGAGCGGTAAGCATGATAGTTGGCGTGTTTTTCTCGCGACGAATCCTTCTAAGAACTTCTAGACCATTAAGCTGGGGGAGAAGTACATCAAGCAAGATAAGGTCGTAGTCATTTGACAGTGCTTTTTCAGCTCCGGTTCTTCCGTCAAGAGCTTTGTCTACTTCATAGCCCTCATGTTTAAGCTCGAGTTCTATAAAGCGTGCAATTTTTTCTTCATCTTCAACGATAAGAACCTTAATCATTTTCTCGCCTAAATATCGAAGTTTTCTATTTTAGGTTTGGAACCAATTGCATTTTATTTTTTGTCGATAACATCTTTTTTGATGGAACCCGCTGCATCTGCAGCCTTATCCATTGCCTCATTTACATCAACAACAATAGGATAAGCTCCCTGGATGTGATAGCGCATCTCAAAGAACAAGCCAATGATGAGCAGCCAGAACGTAGCACCCCAGAGGAATAGACCAACAATTGGAATAATTACTGGCATGGCCATGAACTGCTCACCGCGACGAGTAACAATAAATTTTGTCTCTACGCTTTTATGGAACAGCTCTTTGCACTTCTCCCAGAGAGAAGACATATTCTCTGAGAAATCAGACTTTTTGCTTGATTCTTGGTAGGCAATTTGAGCTGCTTCCATTTCTGGAGAAACGTCTGACTGTGCAGCTGACTCAGTAGTATAGTTTGCAGTCTGCTTAGTGGACTTGCCCTGCTTCTCGAGCCAAATAATTGCATCAAGAACATTATCATCACAAGCGTCAAGTGCTGCCTTTGCGTCCTCATAGCTTACGCCGCACTTCTCGCGAATTACTTCAACCTTTTCTAGCTTTTCCATGATCAGCTTCCTTTCGAGATGTTAAAGACGCCTCTCGTCTTCGTGATACATGGTCTCTTATAAAGATTAACCAATTATTGAGGTTAGATTAAGCTTTCATAAGCATTTTAATGGGATTGTTTACACGTCTCAATTACAGGTAGCGCGCTTACCACTTACCGATTACTTATAAAACTAGCTTGTTTTAGCTATTCAGCAGTTTGAAACTATTAAATAGTTATATATAGCTAACTTATGGCAGTTGAAGCCTTGCTTTCTCTGTCAAAGCCAGCCTGAGTAACAGACACTACATTGTGAGTTTGTGACAGGAGGCGGTGTGGGTATGGCAAATCGTCAAAACCAAAGTGTTCAAGCTACTGAGCCCAATCAAAATACAAAACAGGATTCTCAGCAATCTGAAGTAAATCCTGTTGCAGTATTGCTCGAGTGGTCAGACAGAAAAAGTATGTACGCGCTCTCTGTCATCCTTGCTATTATTGGCGTTTTGGGAGGAATGGTTCCCTACGTTGCCGCAGGCAACATGGTGGTTGGTATCTTTAATGGAATTCAAGAATGGTCGTTTTACCTGTATTGGGGACTTATAGCTGGTCTTAGCTATTTAGTAAAAATAGTTTTTCACCATCTTTCAACTATCGTTTCTCATAAGGCAACGTTTGCGACAATTGCAAACATGCGCACCCGAGTGGCAAAGAAGCTGACAACTATCCCCATGGG
>JAGZWL010000167.1:0-1683 GCA_018378955.1 Atopobium sp.
GATAGCTTTTAGGCATACGCAGATCACACGGACAATAAATGCAATTACTTGAGCAGGTATGCGGCCTGGTGATTACGGTAATGGTAGCCACGCCAGAAGCGGTGCGACGAGGTTTCATACGTACAGAGCGGATAAACCTTTCTTCCAGTTCAGAGGTCACATTCCACGATTGCCACAGCTCATTATTGTTCTGCTTGACCTGCAAAAAATAGGGGAGAATTGCTCGTTTAGGAATGAGTTTCTCGCGCTCTGTACTGTGAGCGCTAGAATCAATTCCGCTGTTGTGCGAGTTAATGAGCATCTCAAGCTGATGCGTATCAAGAGCACCTTGTGAGCCATCTCTGAGCTGCTGCAATATGTCAAAAATGAGTTCATCCATACAAACAGTATAGGCAATAAGGTGAGCTTCTGGCCTTTGGGAGTGAGGTAGTGACGTAAAATCTCTGTATGGAAACTTCTTCAAACAAAACATATACGCAATCTATCAGTACATCTACCGCTGAGCAGCTGAGTCGCATTACCTCTGAGTTTTATGCTCAGCAGGTTCAGAGTTTCTCGGCCACACGACAGGCGCCTTGGCAGGGATGGCAGAAGTGCCTAGATGCCATGCCTCAGCTTTTAGCTGGCGAGAAACCCTCTGTGCTTGACGTAGGCTGTGGAAACCTACGTTTTGCTCGCTATTTATGCGATGAGGCAGGGATTGTCCCTGCAAAGTATTTTGCTGTAGATAATTGCAAGCCACTGGTAGAGAGTGGTGAGGCAGACACTCATATCTCTGAGCTGGCATTTATTGAATTAGATGTGATAAAGAGTCTGCTTGATAACACGCTTTCTTCGCGTCTGACTGTTCCGGCCTGTGATTTAGTGGTTGCGTTTGGCTTTTTGCATCATGTACCTGGAGCCCAAAAGAGAATCCAGCTTCTGCGCACTCTGTTAGAGAAAACAAAACCTGGCGGATTTGTGTGCGTTTCTTTCTGGCAGTTTATGAACAGCCAGAAACTTGCTGCAAAGACCCAAGAGACTACTGCTCAGGGACTGCAAGACCTCGGCATAAATGCATCAGAACTTGAGGAGCATGACTATCTGATTGGCTGGCAAGATAAGGCCAATACCTGGCGCTATTGTCATCACTTCTCGCAAGAGGAGCTTGATGAGCTTCTTGTAAACCTTGGCTCTGACGTGCGCGTTTGTACGCAGTTCAGCGCTGATGGCAAAGATAACAATTTTAATCGGTATGTGATTTTGCAACGCGTATAGCCGCTCGCAAGAACATCTGGCTAAAGATTTCCCGTACAAGAAAATTCCCCGCACAGAAATTGAACTGACTCCCATTTCTTTGACACGAGAAATGGGAGTCAGTTCAAAACACACCTAAGTCGGATAATCTGTCAAAAAGACGTATACATGACGCTGAAAATACCCCAATCATGCAGATTATCGTCATTAGGTGTGTAAAATGCCCACATTTGAGCAGAATATTCGACTTAGGTGTGTTCTATAGATACAGAATTCATCGATAGTTAAATTTCTTATATAAGTCTATTCATGTTTAAGCATATTAGATGAAGTTTATGCATAGAGATGCATATCAGGTAGTGTGACCGCCTAGCTGCCTAGCTATCTTGATTAGGAACATGTCGATTCTTCGGCAGAACCTACCAAAGCTGCACTATTTTGTGCGCC
>JAGZWL010000168.1:0-1622 GCA_018378955.1 Atopobium sp.
CCAAGCACGTTATGAGACGAACAAGTTTGTCATTCATGACGCACCCTCCTTATAGAAAATTATAAAAAGGGGCCCTGACGTTTCCATTTCCAATTCCGCCAACGGTAAAAGGAAATCAACTTCACATAACATTATTTAAATTTGTTATTAAAAAACCTGGCGAGAAGATCACTCCTCTCGCCAGGCGACTAACCTGTCAGTTCTTTGCAGTTGCAGCCACAACCACTACTTCTTTGTCAGTCTTGCAATGAGCTGATCAACCTCGGCATCAGTCATTCCAGCGTCGGTCAGATACTTACGAGCACCAGCCGCGTAATCTAAACCGTCAAGCGAGCCACCCAGAGGCTGCCCACCAACACAAAGAGCAATGTCATTGAATTTAACCTCTACAACAGCATCGTAGCGAGCTTTGTCGTTCTTCTCGCTAATACCGTAATAATTGTCATAAGTGGCCATATAGTCATCGCGCATTTCCTCATACGATGCACCACAAAGACCTTCAAGCAAAGCGCAAGTAAAGCCCGTGCGATCCTTGCCTTCCGTGCAGTGAGTAAGATACGGTCCCTCATGCTTAATCATCTCGCGCAAGCCTGCAACCAGACGCTCAGCATACTTTTTACTACGATAATTTGCATTCAAGTCCAAAGCAGTAACGTTTCCGGCCTCATATAGTCCCTTATGCCAAGAAACATCGTAATCGGCTTTCTGGTAATAACCCTCAATCTCTTCATTGCTATCAGCAAGATCCAAAATGTATTGAACGCCACATTTTTGAGCAAGCTCAGCAGCGTAAGGTGCACGATTGTTCTGGTTATCAATAGGTGATGCCGAACGATACATCACATTCTCTGCCATGTTTCCGCCCCTCATAGCACGGAAGTTAGCAAAGACCTCGTCACTTGCATAGTCGGAACGATTTTTAGTGTATGTTGCGCCAAGAGCCTTTTGAACTGTTGCGTATTTTTGCTTCTCGTGCAGAGTTACGGTACCGGTATCGCCCTCTTTAAGACCGGCGGTTTCCCACAGAGGGTCTCCGTTGTTCACGCATACGTCAATATGAGGATATCCGGGATACCCGCTAATCAAAGCCTCACCAGTCTTAGTATAGTAGCCGTTATAGTACGGAATATCGGTAAGCTTGTAGCCGTTGCTAAACGTAACATCCACGCTATCGCCAAACTCAAAGCCCATCTTATTAAAGTCCTCGATGGTAATATCCAGATAAACACCACCAAACTTGGTCTCATGCGTAGCAGCAAGCGCCCCTGTTGTAAGTTCTTTCTGCTGCGTTTGCTCCGCGGGCTTGTTCTCTTGCTGAGAAGGTGCAACGTTGCACCCTACCAACATAAACGAGAGCACCAGAGCCATGAACATACTCAAAACCGCAGTAAACCGCTTCTGTAACTTTTGCATTTCTCGCCTCTTTTCTCTTATTTCTGCATGTCAAAAGCACAGTGCTTTAACTATATGTCTGGCGAGAAACCCCACCTGTTAAAACGGGTAGGGTTTACATGAACGGTTAAGTTTTATCGGTGGGTGGAAATTAAAGTGAAACTTATCAGTACATTCGATGACTTTTATTTTTTATGCTTTCTATTTTTTGTTTTTCCCCATTGGTTTTC
>JAGZWL010000169.1:0-1599 GCA_018378955.1 Atopobium sp.
ACAGTATCCACATGTGAGCATGCAAAATCATTTGAGTCTTATCAAAAGCTGGTAAGCGTCCTTGCAGAAAATCGTTTTACGCGAGAAGACATTGTCGTGGCGTTTGGCGGAGGCGTTATTGGCGATCTTGCGGGATTTGCAGCAGCTACTTACATGCGCGGCTGCGCGCTCATCCACATTCCCACCTCACTTTTAGCAATGATTGATTCCTCAATTGGTGGAAAAACCGCTATTGACCTACCGTTTGGAAAAAATCTGGTTGGAGCCTTCTATAACCCCAAAGCGGTTATTGTTGACCTTGAGCTGCTGAATTCTATTCCGACTCCCCTCTTGCAAGATAGCTGCGGAGAACTTATTAAATACGGCGTTCTTTCTGGACATGAGCTCTTCAATAAAATCTCTTTGGCGAGAAACCCTATGCAGGTCATCGACGTGCCGCATAGGCAAGAACTCATTCAAGCGTGTATTGAAATAAAAAAATCAATCGTTGAAGCAGACTTCAAAGAAGCAGGATCTAGAAAATTGCTCAATCTGGGCCATACACTTGGCCATGCTATTGAGACGCTCAGCAACTTTGAACTTGGACACGGCTCCTGTGTGGCTGCTGGAACTTCCCTGTTGGCAAAAGCCTGTTCCAAGCTTGGTCTTTGCTCTGTTGAAGACGCTAAGAACATCGCCACGCTCACACAAGCTTTTAACCTTCCTACCAGCACTTCATTTACTGTGGAAGAACTTTACAGCGCAGCACTTCATGACAAGAAAAGCCACGCAGATTCAATTGATATGGCGCTTATCTATGGCATTGGTGATGTACGTATTGAGCGCAAGTCATTTGCAGAACTTAAACAGCTGATTGAGCTAGCAATAGAAGACTAACGTCCTAGACGCTCCAACTCTTCCGCAAGCTTACGTACTGACTGTTTTAGAGCGGTTTTATCTTCAGCTAGGATATCGTTTTTGTTGAAGATGCCGTTAGCAGTTCCTACATAAGCATATCCACCTGCAAATACGTCAGCAATATTGTCTGTTGCAACGCCACCAACTGCCATAAGAGGCAAGTTTCCTAAAGGCTCACATACCTTTTTGGCGTACCCATAGCTAACCTCATTTGCGGGGAATACTTTGACAATATCTGCACCAAGAGCAAACGCATGAGCAATCTCTGTTGGCGTAAACGCTCCCGGAACACTCAAAATCTCATGCTCTTTACAGTAATCAAACATCTCTTCAGAAAGCAGCGTTGGTGCTAAAACAAACGTTGCGCCAGCTTTATGAGCTGTCCGCAGATCTTCAAGAGTAAGTACGGTACCAGCACCAATATTGATATCAGAACCATATTCACTGGACAGCTTCTGAATTAACGAGGCAGCTTCTGGAGTGTTCATGGTTACTTCAACGTTATGTACAGGAGAATCAACAAGAACCTCAACTACAGCTTTAACCTGATTGTACGTATAGCCACGTAAAACCTGAGTTACGGCGCTAAAAGGCTTATTCACTTGCTTCCTCCTTTAATCTTCAAACAATTTTAACCATATCCTTCTCCGACACTCAACTGCGGTATTCTTACATCAAGCAATTAGTTACGGAGCGTGTGAA
>JAGZWL010000010.1:0-22926 GCA_018378955.1 Atopobium sp.
ATTCTTGCTAGGTATTTTACTCAAAAATTCTGAGATAGCAAGGTACTTAACAATTAAGTACCGAAGTTTTATTTTCTTGAAACAAAAGCAGGTAAATCAGGTTAGAGTTCTAGCTCTGCTTTTAAAGGTAGGCAAAATTTGCAAAAATTCTTCGCACTACTGCACCCGGAGACACCTTAGGAACGTTGTGGGGGCAACCTGGAATGAAGAGAAGTCGAGCGGTAGGGATTGCCTCAGCAATACGGCGAGTTTCCTCTGGATAAATCTCATCGTATTCACCTGCCATGACAACAACAGGAACAGAGATGCGTTCAAGGGACGTGGGGTCAATATGAGGGTTATCTACCATGAGCTCCAAATGCTCTGCAATACGAGCCGCCTCAGCAGGAGAGGGAACAGGATAGCCATCTTCTAGAACAGCGCCTTCCCAACCTTGAGCTGCCCAACGTTTATTGCCTGCAATACTTTCATATAGCCAGGTCATATCACCCAGAGTATCAGGCTCAAGATTTGCTCCGATAGACACGAGAGAGGCAACTACGTCTGGATAGTCACGTGCCAGAAGAAGACCAAGAATAGCTCCGTCAGAAAAGCCCACAATATGAGCAGATGAAACACCAAGCTGCTTCAGGACAACATACGCATCTTCTGCCATCTGCTCGTAGGTAAAGGCGGCAGTTCCTCGGGTGCTTAAACCCTGATCTCTTGAATCAATACCAATTGCGATGTAACCGCGGCTGCATACTTCATCAATGATGGTGCCAAAAATTCCGTGCTCTTCTCCATTTCCGTGGAGAAAAACAATGGGTGTAGCAAAACTATCGTTGGGAACAGATGCTAAATAAGCCGCAGTTGAAGCAAGGTCTTCACAGAGTTTCTCGCCAGCTGGAGCAGCAGGAGTGTAGACAAATGTTGCAATTTCTGCGCCGTCATCAAGCAACACCTGAAGATGACTCTTCAGGTGTGCTGTTGGCTTGCTATAAGGTTTTGGGCGGTAGACGGGTGGAAACTCGACCACGTATGCTCCTAGCTGCGTGTTTTAATTCTTCTGGCTTGGATGTGCTTTGAAGAAGTCAAAGCGAGGAGGGAGCTCTTCAAGCTGGTGCTCCTCTGCGCTCTGGCCAAGCTTTGCCGCAAGCTCTTTTGGACCCATAAAGGCGTTCTCCCAAGAGAAGAACTCCTCATGTGGGAAGTTGAGAGCATCTGCAATGCGCTCGCAGCCTTCCGGAACAGCCGGGTGCATAAGCAGTGTGATGGTCTTGAGCGCATAGAATGCATCAGCAAGTGCCTGGTCGTAGGCCTCGTCATTGCCCTGAGCGGCCTTGGAAGCCTCGCCCCAACGCTTGTTTTCTGCGCGAGCGTACTCATCAACAACGGCAAGTGCAGAGTGTGCGTCAAAGCCGTATGCAAGCTGCTCGTACTTCAGCAGCACCTCTTGAGCAGCGTCGACAACTTCCTGGTGAGGCTCACTGATAGGCAGGTGACCACCACACGCATTGGCTGCACCATACAGGCAGCTACGAGCCATGCGGTTAAAGATGTTAGTGAGAAATGCTGACTCCTTGAGCGCTGGATCAACAACGCGAGGATCATCCTTTACCAGAAGATCTGGCTCGCCGTCTTTGCCCTTCCTGGATACAGAGGTGTCAAAAGCCTTTGGCGAGAAGGACACGGCGCGCTGATCAAGGCCAAGCGAGAGCCAGTGAGCACGGAGCTGCTCTGGAGTGTAGAACTCAAGAAGCTCCTCAGCCATTGGAGGCTTGATTGCACCAGAACTGGAAGCCTTCTTGTTCATAAAGAGAATGTGGTAGTTAGCAACTGGAGTATCGGTGATAAGACCCCAATCAAGTGCATCCCACAGTGGGTTCTGGACAATGCAGTAGAAGAAGATGTTGTCTTGACCAATGAACTGGTAGACAGCAGTATCGTCACTGCACCACCAATCGCGCCACTCGTCAGAAGAGTAGCGAGAACCACCGTTGCTAGCGTCTTCAGAAAGAGCAGCGCGGGTGAAGGTGATAGGAGCCCAAAGGGACTCAGTCCAGACCCAGATGGTAAGGTCTTTGAGATCTTCAATGTCTGGAGACTTAAGGCCCCAAGAAATATTGCCCGTCATGCGGTAAGGCAGAAGCGTCTTGCTTGTTCTAAAACGAATTCCAGCCTCTTTGAGTTTCTCGCGAGCTTCATCTCTATCTTGCCAGTTTTCAAAAACAACAGAGAAAGAAGAAGCATTACCTTCTGGCTCAATAACACTATGAGCTGGGAGGGAAGAGGCAACGCCGTCAAAGTCTTGGCGGTAGGAATTTTGAATGTAGATAATAGGCTCGGTCAGAGTCTCTTGAACGGTAGAGGTAACAACTGAGCGAATCTGTGGGTTGTTCTTCCACTTTTCTACCAGGTTGTTTAGAAACTCTTTGTATTGTGGCAGGTCAAAGTACCAGCTTGGTGCAGGACGAAGCTCTGGCGTGGTGCCGGTGAGCTGAGACACAGGAGCAATGAGTTCCTCTGGATTGAACTGATGACCCAGGTCGCATTCTTCTGCATAAGCCTTCTCTGACTTGCAACCCTTAATAGGGCAACGTCCATTGACCTGGCGACCATTAAGGAATGTCTGAGCCTCGGTATCGTAAAACTGTTTAGTAGAGAGCTTGGAGAGTTTGCCGCGCTCGTAGAGGCGGTGCATGATGCTGTCAGCCATCTCTTCATGGATCTTTGCAGCGGGTTCTAGCGCGGAACCGCCGTAGAAATCAAGCGAGATATTGTAGGCGTTAAGAGCGCTTTTCTGCAGGTTGTGATTATGATTTACGTAGTCAAGGATGGTGCCCTCGTAACCCTCTTCTTCAACCTTTTTGCGATAGCCCTCTGCGATAGGAGAGCCATAGCAATCAGTTCCCGAGATAAACAAAACGTTTTTCTGGCCAATACGATCTCTTAAGAAACGAGCAAAGAAATCTGCTGGGACAAAGACGCCCGCAATATGTCCAAAGTGGAGATTCTTGTTACCGTAGGGCATACCACCGGTAATGACAGCGCGCTTAGGAAAATGAGGGCGGTTGTTCATGTCGTAGCTTTCGGCCATGGATACCTCGCAGTTGGAATTAGTAGATTACGCAAATTATCTTCTTATTCTAATCTTTTTTGATTCACTACACGAATAGATTCAGAAGTCGATACTATAGTGAGTAGAAATTATGTAAGGAGAGTTTGTGGGAAGAAAAAAGCCAAAGACAAGCCTTGAGTTTGTTCTAAAGGATCCACCAAAGTCTGTGGTGACGCCCTTCCTTGTGGCTGACCTTGCACTTTTGCTTATGTTTGTGTGTCATATTCCGCTGATGGTTATGGGAGAGCTCCCAGCCAATGACATCCTTCCAGCCGTGTTGGGTCTTCTAGGAAGCATGTTGGCAGGTGGCTTGATCCTTGTGTGGATTACCCGCGTCAATAAGCGAGATTTTAGGTCATTGGGTCTTCGAGTAAGCTCCTGGCCAGGATTTATGCGCGGAGTTACCTTTGGCTTTTTGATGGTGCTGTTTACCTTTGGTTCTATCATGCTCATTGAAGGCTTTGACTTTAACTTCAACGCTTCCTATAACATTTTTGCTGCTCTCTTTTTACTTGTGGCAACCCTTATTGAGTCTGCTGCAGAAGAAATCTTGTTTAGAGGCTATCTACAAACTGGTGTTGCAGCTAAGAGTTCTTTCCCTGTAGCGCTTGTGCTTCAAGCAGTGCTCTTTACCGCAACGTATGGACTAACGCCTAACATCTCTATTGCCGCAGCAATCTCAGTCTTTTTGATGGGCATTCTCTATGGCTTGGTGTTTTGGCTTACCGATAATCTGCTCATGACCATTGCTATGCACTTTATCTGGAACTTTGTAACCGGCCCTATTCTGGGCATCTCGGTTACCACTACGCTTCTTCCTACCACGCTCTTAACAGCGTATCCTGCAGCATCTGAGTTTATCTCGGGTGGCGCCTACGGTATCGAAGCAAGCGTTGTTACCATTTTTGTATGCCTTGCTGCCTGCGCTATAGTAGGTTGGAAATGTTATAAGGCACAAGGCGAGAAGAACTAATGGCTTCAAACATGCTTCAGTCAATTGAGACTCTTTCAGTAGAGCCGGGAACACCGCTGCTGCTCCATGCATGCTGTGGTCCATGCTCACTTGAACCTTTAAAACATTTGAGGGAAGAGGGCTTTGAGCCAACCATCTGCTGGACTAATCCTAATATTCAGCCAGTTGAAGAGCATGATAGGCGTCTTCAAACCTTACTTACGTGGGCTCAAGAAGAGGCTCATGTTGAGGTAATTGTGGCAGGAGATCCGCGAGAGCAGTGGGAGCGAGCTGTTGCGCCCCAAGGGTTTGAGCGAGATCGTCGCTGTCGTGCTTGTTACGCAATCCGCTTGGCAGAGAGTTGTCGTGTGGCGGCTGAGCGCGGGTTTGAATACGTTTCTACAACACTGGCTGTCTCGCCCTATCAGCTCTTTGATGCGTGCGAGGATGAGCTGGTGTCCATTGCGCATGCTCATGGACTGACGCCTGTATGGAGAGATTTCCGTCCGTTTTACCCAGAGGCTACAAAAGAGTCTCGTGAGCTTGGTATGTATCGACAAAATTATTGCGGTTGCAGATATTCTGCGGCCGAGGCTCAGATAGAGCGTCATGAAGCTCGTGACGCAAGAAAGGCAGCACGTCATGCGAACTGACGATTTTGATTACAACCTTCCAGAAGAACGTATTGCACAAGCTCCTGCTGAGCCAAGAGACTCTTGTAGGCTTTTGGTGCTGCATAGAGAAGATGGCCGCATAGAGCACAAGCACTTCACCGATATTGTGGAGTATCTTGAGCAGGGCGATTTGGTTGTAGTTAACCAGACGCGCGTTATGCCAGCTCGCCTTGTAGGTAAAAAGCAAAATACGGGCGGTGTCTCAGAAACGCTGCTTTTAAAACGTCGAGAAGACATTGATGCTTTGGGTAGTGTATGGGAGTGTCTGGTAAATCCTGGTAAGCGTCTAAAGCCTGGCGCAGTAATTGAATACCGTGCAGGTGGCTTGCATGCTCCTGACTCAGCTCCTGTTGTGTTGACGGGTACCATTGTGGACTTTGTTGACGACAACAGGGGAGGTCGCCTGGTGCGTTTTGAAGCACAGGGAGATCGCACTCTTGACGAGGCTATTCATGAAGCAGGCCATGTTCCACTGCCTCCGTATATTACACAGTACGAGGGAGACCCAGAGAAGTACCAGACAGTCTACGCTATGCAGGACGAGCATTCTGCTGCAGCTCCTACCGCGGGTCTTCACTTTACTCCTGAGCTCATTGAAACCATCAAAGCAAAGGGTGTTCAGTGGGCATCTGTTGAGCTAGAGGTGGGTATTGATACCTTTAGGCTGGTAACAGAGGATGACCCTACTAAACACGTCATTCATACTGAGCGCTACCACGTAGCTCCAGAAGTTGTAGAAGCAGTAAAGGCTACCAAAGCCGCTGGTCATAAGGTTATTGCCATTGGTACTACCAGTGTTCGCTCGCTTGAAAGTGCTTGGGATAATCAGATTCCTGCAGCTGAGCCTCCTGTTGTTGCCCGTCGCTTTGAGGAGGCAGAAGACTCTGCTGCAGTGACTCATAAAGGCGATATGGTTGCCCGAGAAAACGCAACCACCAATCTCTATTTGATGCCAGGCTCTACGTTCCACGTGGTAGACACCATGGTGACCAACTTCCACGTTCCACGTTCAACTTTGATGATGCTGGTTTCTGCGTTTGCAACGCGCGAGCAGATTATGGACGCCTATCAAAGTGCCATTGACGAGAAGTACCGCTTCTTGTCATTTGGTGATGCCATGATCATCATTTAGCGAGCTTGGCTACGTGAAGACGATTTAGTGAAGATGACCCTTATGCTTAGCTTGAGGGTTTAGACCTAGAGAAAAAGTGCCCACAGTATTGTGAACACTTTTTTCATACGATGATTTGTCTGGGCAAAGACTAAATTACCAGTTAAAAATCAGCCAAACAAAAGACGCAAGAATCGCTATCATGCCAAGAACAACAATGATGAAGCCAATGCGCTGACCACGAGTTGTCTCTCGAAGGATTTTCTCGCCAGTAATAAGCTCTTTAAGGGTGAGCTGCTTGGTATTGATGTTAATTACCTGCTCGTCAACAGACTTTCTAAGCTCCTCAGTAATTTCTGGTGTTGCATGAATTTCTTTAGCGTCATCAATGACTGACTGTGCTTCATCATGTTTATCTGCTGCTTCGTTAAAGAGCTCCTTGGCTGTCTTAATTTTCTCTTCAAGACCCTCTATATCTTTGCTCAGAATCCTCTGACGAGCATTAGCCTCAGCTACTACGGCGTCATATTCTTGCTGTTTCTGCTCATAATCTTTACGAGCTGCATCAATAGAAGACTCTGAGGACTCCAACGATTTGCCCTGGGTCCAGTAATGCGTTTGTGCCATCTCAAGTGAAGACTGGAAAGAGTTCTGTAGTTCCTCAACTTGCTTTTGGGCCTGCTCTGCACGAGCAAGCTCTGACTTTAGGTCTTCCTCAATACGAACAATTGCATCGTGGTTAGCAGCAGGATCTGTCTTAAGGCCAGCAAGCTCTTCTCTCAGAGAAAGCTGTCTTGCCTGGGAGTTTTCCTGTGCTTTATTTGCAGACGCTACTGCAGCATCGCGTTTCTCGGTAACTTCTTTAAGCTGAGCCTCGGCGTTTTTAACACCACGCTGCGCCTCGGAGATTGTCTTTGAGATATCATCCAGCCTGCCTTTTGCTGTGGCAGCAACTTCTTTGTAAGGCTTAATCTTTGCTTCGTCGTCAACTTTTTGCTGTTCAAGCTTCTGAATAAGCTGGTTTTTCTTAACCGTGAGAAGATCCACTTGCGTAGATTGATCACTCATGACCTGAGCGGTCTCTGCAAAAATTTTCTCTTGCTCAGCAATAATCTGGTCAAATGAGCTCTGTACGTAGTCTCTGTGTTCTAGATCTTGTTTGTCTTGAGCAAGGTGTTCTTGCATCTGTTTGAGCTCTTGCTTTGCAGAATTTGTCTCTTTAGCGGCGTTGTGGACTTCTTTGGTAGCCTGAAAACCTTCTGCAACAGCGGTTGTGGCGCTTTCAAATGCGCTGCTAACGCCTTTTGCTACAACCTGAGTAGTGTCTTTGGCAATCTTTTGAATGTCCTGGGACTTGCTGACTTCAGGTGTGTTTTCAGACTCATTCTGTTCATTAGAAGTGGTTGTTTGAGTATCTATTGTGTCCAAATCCTCGGTTTTAGAGTTTTGGATATCGTTTTCAGCCATGGTGAACCTCCTACAAGAGTTCCGACTTTTTATTTTTACCCTGTTTTTGAGCAAATCATAGTCTAATTTGGTTCTTTCTGGAAATAAGATTGTATATAATACGTTATGTTTTGTTACGATAGTAACGATTAATCGAGAATAACTCTCGAGTAGATTTTTGGTTTCCGGAAGGGGAGTCCACTTATGGTTTCAAAGCAGACTACTATCATCAATGCAACTGGTCTTCACGCTCGTCCAGCATCCGTCTTTGTTTCTGAGGCAAAGAAGTTTGAGAGCAACGTCACCATCAAGAATGTTGACAAGGACTCCGCACCAGTTAACGCTAAGTCCATCATGATGATTCTTGCTGCTGGCCTTGGTACTGGCACCAAGATTGAGATTGCATGCGACGGCGCTGACGAGCAGGCAGCCCTTGACGCTCTCGTTGCTCTTGTTGACAGCGGCTTCGGCGAGTAAGTTTCTAACTTACATAAAAGTGCACGTTAAGCCCGGCTTTGCCGGGCTTTTTTCAAAGAGAGGTTAGTATGACATTTGTTGCAACATGGCTTGTAACTACTGTTGCTACGTTGGTGGCCTGCACCTTAATTCCAGGTCTAACTATTGTGGGAGGCTCGTGGGCAGGTCCTATTCTGTTCTCGTTAGTACTCGCAGCAGTCAATACGGGCATTAAGCCTGTTGTTAAGCTACTCTCATTGCCTATTAATGTGCTGACCCTAGGTATTTTCTCGCTCTTTATTAATGCTTTTATGCTTGAGCTTTCAAGTTTTATTTCTAGGAATTTGCTGCATGCGGGCGTTGCTATTGATTCTTTAGGCACCGCTATCCTGGGATCAATAGTTATCTCAATTGTCTCTTCAATTGTGATTAGCCTTACTGGTTTGAAGAAGGAGAACCTTTCGTAAGTTCCTTCTGGGCTTTATCCAGTTTGGCAAAGCTTTCTGAGATAGCAGAAGTTAGCTGAGAAATCTGGGAAGTCTCAGTAATGTTTTCAATCAAAGATGTTGCGGATGCATTGACAAGCGAACCAAGGAGGTCAAAAAAGACTTCTTTGGTTTGCTTTTCTGTTTTAGTGAGTGCCGCAACAACAGGCTGTAAGTTTGCGGGCGAGCTAATAATGTCGCTGAAATAGACTGCTCCGCCTGCAGAGAGTGCGTCGAAGAGCTCATTGGTAAAGTGCTCTCGATCAGAGAGGGGGAGTTCTTTATACCAATTGCTAAACGCCTCGTTAATCTTTTTACATTCCAGCTGGAAATCATCAGCAAATTCAAACGTATTGCGAGAGACTTGCCATGAAACGCCGTCGTGCGCCAGCATGCCAGACTCGGAGCTTTTAACAATGAGCTTTGGTACAGCAGGATCATCAAAAATCATGCCCACTACACTAAACTCAGGCAAAATTCTGATGTATTTATCTCCAAGCGCCTTATGGGCTGTGGTGGGAATAATTTCTGGACACATATTAGGTCCATCGTTACTCCAGACGCGCTCAATTGTGCCAAGAAGCTCTTCAGGGCAGACTGTTGCTGCGTATGCCGCAAGGTTGCCGCCCTTAGAGTGACCGCCAACCATAACGTTTGCGCAGGTAGTACTATTACCATCTGCAAGGTGTTCGCGAATACGCTTCTCAAGGTATAGTGCTGCTGATTTATCAGCGGATGTAACCTGGAAGCTGAGGTTGAGGTTTTCTCGCCAGCCAACGAGCGTGCCGTCAGTTCCTCTAAAAGAAACAAACATCTGCCCCGTAGGAAGATAAGCGGTAAACGCTGCAAACTGTAGGTTTTTCTCGACATTAATGCGGTCTACATAGCGACCAAGTTCAATGTTGGCAAAACGGGGAGCGTTGACCAGCGCCTCAAGGAAGGTTCCATCAACGCGAGAAAATCCTGTGATAAGAGAAGAGTCGTCATCGAGTTTCTTCAGCATTTTGGCGCAAGCGTCACCAAGCTGAATGCGTTTCTCGCTACGTTCAGAAGGCACGACCCCGCCAAATCCCAGATAGGAAAGAATTGAGAGAATCAGGTTATCGACGTTGTTAAAAGGGTCATTCTCAAACGTCAGATCGCCGCGCCAGTGTAGATAGTCAACGACATTTGCCATAATGCCTCTTTCCTGCTGGTACTTTTCGTATACTAAGCATAGAGGAAGTTTGATTGATTTGGGGAGAAGCCCGTGGAAAAAGCTACAGTTTCTTCAAAAGCAATTGCTACCAAGAAGCGCTTTGTTTTTGCAGATGTTCTTACCATTCTGGCAGGTATTGCTGTTGTTATGCTGCATACCTCTCTCAACGTTTTTTCGCTTGTCCACACAAAAACTTGGGCCTTCTCTTTAGCTCTGCAAGCTGCGTTTATTTACGCGGTACCCATCTTTTTTATGCTGAGTGGCATGAATTTGCTTGGGTATCGAAGTAAATACTCCACAAAAACATTTTTTATGAAGCGTGCAAGAAAGACGCTGATGGCGCTCATTTTTGGTAGCGTAGCTGTGTATCTGATGTACGTGCTTTTTCCTACAAAGTTTTGGGGTGCAGAGGAATTTGCTGCAAGCGCTGGTGTTGCTGATTTTGTAAAGCGCTTTCTAACCAATAACGTAAACAGCACACTTTGGTTTATTTATACCATTTTGTATCTATACCTTTTGACGCCTGTACTTTCTTTGGTAGTTCAAAAGAAAGAAACCCTGCTCTATGTTATGGCTCTTACGCTCTTTGTGAGCTTTGGCCTGCCGCTTCTTGAGTTTCTTGGTGTTCGTGGTGTCTACTTTGATCAGTTGTTTAGATGGGCTGCGTTTAACAGCGATGGCCTTTTCTACTATTTGCTGGGATATTACGTTAAGACGTATTACGACGAGCTTCCAAAATTTACTAAAAACAATCTTGTGCTTGCTGTAATTTTCTTGCTTTCATCTGCGACTATGTTTGGCTGGGGACTTATTGCTAACAACTTTGGAACCCCACTGACGCCAGAAATGACATATCAGAGCTATCCCATTACTATTAGAAACTTCCTCTGCTTAGCACAGGCCGCATCTTTGTTCCTGTTTGTGCTGAACCTTGAGCCAAGGCTGCAGGAGCTTTCCGATTGTGCCAAGAAATGCATCAGCACGGTATCTGCTGGTGTTTTAGGAGTCTATCTGTTCCAGATTCCTGTTATTAACTTCTTGGGACTAAGACTTGGCCGATTCCCATACAGCTTGCTTGGTAACGCTTTTGTACGAGGCATCTTTGTCTTTGTAGTCACAATTGTTGTAGTTATGGTGTTCCAGTGGCTGATGAGACAGGTCAAACAGAAGTTTTCTGCTAAATAGGCGTTTTATTTCATCAGAGAAATTGAGATTCGTTAATAAATAGACCTGCATAAAAATATGCAAGTCTATTTTGAAGGTTTTGGCTTAGTTTTGACTAGCGACCAGTGACTAGCGTAAGCGTTGATTCTCCAGAAGCATTTGCCGCACTCACGTCAACATCAATTACGCCTGGTAGATTGCTCGCAATTTCTACAATTTGAGATACGCTGACTTCTTCGGAAAGTTTCCCGCTTGCTCGTTGCTCAAAGAGGGCTCCTGCCAGTACGCCACGCATATGTTTTGCATTATGTGACACAACGCTACGTTTTCCCGTAAGCGGATCTTCTCGCTGTACAACAACTTGCAGCAGCTCACAAGGGTGCTTTGCTGAAGGCGTCCACATCTTTCTGTATTCTCCTGAGCGACAATCCACAATTATCTGATCTTTTAGAGCGACGTTCAGCAGGGGATTGAGCTGTTTTTTCCAGTAGGTTGCAACAGTGCCAACGGTGGGCAGCTTGATTGAGGCGGAAAGCCTATAGTTGGGGAGAAGATCGTGTGGCCTCACAACGCCCCAGAGACCAGAGAAAATCATGATTTCTGAGTTGAGGATATCTGCTGGTAATGTGACTGTTTTCTGTGTGTTTTCTAACATGACGTTTTCAAGTGTCTGGTTGAATTTTGCAGCTTCAAACAGCACGCCGGTATAGAGGTTGAGTGCGGTTGTGGTTGGAGCTTCATAGACGTCCAGGTTGTCGGCTATGTCTCCGACGGTGTTCGGACCAATTTTAAGCACCTGAGCTGCGTCTGCATGAGAACAAACCTGCTGTAGGTCTTTGATAAGTTCTTCTCGACAGCTGCTTAGCTCAGAGCCAAACAAAAGCGATGAGAGGGCAAGAGAAGGTCCAGAGGTGGGAGCGGTTTTTCCTGATGATGGTGGAAGCAAAATAATCATGAAAATCCTTTTGATGCGGGATTTTTAGTTGTTGTTTAGTTTGATTCTAATTTATGTCCGGTGTGCGTGGTAACTTAAGAAGTAAGAAAAATCGGAGAGGTGACGTATGGGCTTGCTTCTGTACAAACAACAAACAGGTGCTTTCTTATCAAACTCTGTTAAAGAGCAGTTAGAGACTTCGCTTGAGAGGTGGGGGTCTGCTCAGCTTATAGTGCCTTCTTCCGATGCTGTGCTGTTGGTTAAGAGGAAGCTTGGAGCCATCCAAGAGCTTTCTGTTGGCGTGAATGTTTCAACTTTTGATGAGTGGATGCGCGATCAATGGAAGCTGTATGGAAGCTCTGATCGTCTGCTTTCAAATACGCTTCGCAAGGTATTTTTCCAGCAGATTCTGGATGGAATGTCTGCTGATGAGCTAGGCACTTTAACTACTAGCAAGGGTACTGTGGAGCTTCTTTCTAAGCTTGCTCCAGAGTATCTTACAGAGCTTAATCAGATTGTGGTCTCTGGTCAACTTTCTGCTGGTCAGATGAGTGCTTGTAAGGTGTTAGAGCGCTACAAGATGCTGCTCGAAGAAAAGTCTTACGTTGAGGTGTGTCAGTGTCTGGATTACCTGCTGCAGTCCATTCCAGCGCAAGGACCTGCACTGGTTTTCTCGCGAGTTGAAGATCTTTCGGAGGCGCGTCTTAAGTTTGTGCGCAAGCTGTCGCAGAAGCGTGAGGTGTCGTTTTCTCTCTACGTGCCCGAAGGACCTGCAGGTTATGCGGCAGAGCAGCAGCTGGAGTTGGTCGGCGGCCCGGGATGCGATTGTCGTGTGAATGCGGAGCCGGCGCCAGCCTCAAAAAGTCAGGAGCTCAACGATCTTCTCGCCAGGGTGTTCAGGGCCAAGGAGGGCAGTGAGGTTACGCCGAGCGGTGCAGTAACGTTTTTGTCGCCGCTGGGTCAGCATGCCGAGGCAGAGTCTATCAGCAGGTATATCTCTCAGCGCGTTGAGTCTGGTAGCAAGAGCTTTGTGGTGTACACCTCAGATTCACAAAGGGTTTGGGACGCGCTCTCGCAAAAGCTTGCAGCTAAGGGGATTGCTGCTCACTATAAGCGTTCGGTGCGTATTCAAGACTCGCTTGCAGGACGTGCGTTTGCTAGCTTGATTGATGCGTACGTCACGCTCAGTGAACGCTCAGAGCTCGAGAAAAACATTGACTACCAGGCATCTGACCATCAGATGGGGGATATGTCATGGTGGCCTCCACGTACTCTTACGGACTATCTGATTTCACCTATTTCAGGCATAAGTGTTGAGCGCGCGTGGATGCTGGATAAAAGCTGGCGCGGTAATAGAACGCTATATGCCACCAGAGTGCTTGAGACACTTTCTAAAGCAGCTATGAGTTCACGCCTGTGCGCAGAGACCATCAAGAGCCTTGAGCTTGGCAGAATTGGCTCTGCTGCTCAGCGCATTATTGAATATCTAGCTACAGAAACATCTGATGAGCAGTCAGAGGCTGCTCAGTCTAAAGAGTTACTTCTTCAAAACCAAGAGTCACTTAAGGTAATGAGCAAGATTGTTTCCTCTGCACAGGAGCTTCATGAGGCAGGATTAAAGCTCTCTCCTCAGACACTTAAATCTTTTATTGAGCTTTGCAAAGACCAGACGGTCATGTTACCTGTTTCTAATGGTATCCAGTCTGATATTCAGGTGCTGGTAGCTCCTGTGAGCCAAGCTCATTCTTTTGAGCCACATTCTTTTGATGCCGTTATTTTCCAGGGTATGGATACGTTGAATTTTGGCGTCAAAGCATCAGACGGTGCGCTTCAAGAGTTTGTTCGCCATGCAAGCCAAATGCCTAAGGTATCAGAGTTTGCACGATATCAAAGAGATTTTTATACGGCGCTTACAACTGCTTCTACCAGTGTTGCGTTTGAGAAAGTTGAGCAAAAAGATGTCTTTAATGCAGTAGTTCTCAGTGAGGTTAAAGCATGCTATCCCAAAGACTATGCAAAGAAGACAGGGGTTGCACGCGGAGAAGAAGAGGTACTGGTAAACCTGTTGCCTCAAGCTACTGACCCAGAACGTGTTGCAGAACTCCCAACAATCGAATCTGGTGAAATTGACCCTAAACTCAAAAATATTGTGGTACTCCCACGTCATTTGACTCGGGAGATCCTTGAGCAGGAATTACAAGGTCTTATAGAGGTCTCGCGAGAAGGTCTGCCGCTTCTTTCCGCTTCTCAGATTGAGACGTATCTTGAATGTCCCTACAAATGGTTTACGCAACGTCGCATCAAGATTTCTCAGGTAGACACTGACTTTGCTCCAATGCAGATAGGTACCTTTATCCATCGTGTTTTGGAGCTAACACATGCAACACTTTTAGCTGAAGCACTTGGTTGTGATGTGGCTGATGTTGATTCAGTGGTTGAATCTGCGCTTTTACAAGATATTCCTGGCTCTAGGATTACCTCTGATAACCTGGATCATGCAAAACAGGTGTTAGACAGCTGTTTTGTTCAGGTGTGGGATGAGCAGTTCAACAACATTAACCGAGCATCTTCAAATGAGCTTATTCCGCATAGCATTCAAGAAAGAAAACAGGTGGAGAATATACGAGAAGATCTCAAGGATCTTCTCGAGTTTGAAGCTTCGCACTTTATTGGCTATCAGCCTAGGTTCTTTGAGCTTCGTTTTGGTAGAGAAGAAAATGTTGTCGAGTATGCAGGAGCTCAATTTACTGGCTCGATTGACCGCGTAGATGTAAACGCTCATGGTCAGGCACTTATTATTGACTATAAACACAAGGCCACAAAAGATTTGAAGGCTTATTCAGCAAAGTTAAGTCTAGACAGTGAGCTCTCAAAAGAGATTCTGCCAAGGCATGTACAGTCTGCAATATATGCTCAGATTATGAGAAAACAACTCACCAAGTATAAGCTTGAGCCAGTTGCTGCAATTTATCTGGGCACCAAAGAGCAAAAAGATAAGCCTTCATTTGCTCTTGCAGGCATGGCAACAGAAGCGGCAACAGAACATATTTGGAACATACATCCGGAAGATAAAAAGCTTAGGGACCAGGCAGTTATGGTTGTGTCTCAAAACTCAGCGGAGTTTACAGACTACTTGGACGCTTGGGAGAGTTTGATTGCTCAGAAGGTTCAAGCCATGCTTTCTGGAGATGTTCGAGCCAATCCTTGCGATAAGGATGCATGTAAGTATTGTCCAGTAAAACTGTGCGACAAGAGGAGGTAAGCTACTATGGCTGACACACGTTATACGCCTGGTCAAGAGAAGACCATCAAGACGCTTGATAAGCCTCTTTTTGTTGCAGCAGGTGCAGGTTCAGGAAAAACTTTTACGCTTACACAGAGAATTGTGTGGGCTTTAAAAGAAGGTTCGGGAGCCGACGGAAAGCCGTATCTAAACAGCCTTGACCAGGCATTGATTATTACGTTTACCAATGCCGCAGCTACAGAAATTAAAGAGCGCGTTAGAGAAGCTCTAGAAAAAGAAGGTCTTCATGGCGCTGCGTTGCAGGTTGATGATGCGTGGATTAGTACTATCCACGGTATGTGTAGCAGAATCTTAAAGATTCATGCACTTGATTTGGGTCTTGATCCTGAGTTTGAAATCATTAATGACATGACCAGAAATCAGCTGGTCAATATATCTATTGAAGAAGTACTCAGAGAGCTTTCTCAAGATGAAAGCTATGCTGAGTTTCTCTCAACCTATGCAGGGAACAGAGATGCATTGAAGTCTCGTATTGAAACGCTGATTTCGTACGCTCAGTCATCTCCTGTAGGAATGGATGCTATTTCGTTTGCAGGGGATAACTCTGACCTGGAAGTTCTAAAAGCGGAGCTTGAGAGTCTCTGTGGTGCACTTGAAGCGCTAAAGGGTGCAATCGCTGCCACAAAACCAGATGAAGCAGAGCAGCTACAAAGTGTTCAATCTGAGCTTTCAAGTAAATTGCAGCAACACTTGGTTCTCTCGTTAACTGATTTTGACCAGGTGTTTTGGGATACGTTGCAAAAAGCACTCAAGATTGGACGTTCCTCAAAAGAAATAAAAATTGTAAAAGATGAAGCTACGTACCAGCTTAAAGTTTGTAGCGCTTTATTTGGACTTATTCAGGACACGTCTGAGGGTCAGTGTCTGAAAGATGTTACTGAGCAGGTCTACAAGCTCTTTAAACAGAAGAAACTTGCTGTTGGCGGCCTTGATAACGATGACCTTTTGCATCTAACGGCAAAGGTGTTCGAAGAGCATCCAGAGATTGCAGCTGTTTACACGGATAAATTCAAGCTTGTAATGGTTGACGAGTTCCAAGATACAGACCAGCAACAGGTGCAGATGATTAAGAGTCTCTCAGGTAAAGATGCTCAATATCTCACCACAGTTGGTGATGCGCAGCAGTCAATCTATCGATTCCGCGGTGCTGATGTTGATGTGTTCTTTAGACGTCAAGCAGAGGTTTCAGAAGATTTGCAACCCCGTCTTGTAGATAATTTCCGCAGCCACAACGAAATTTTGCGATTTGTTGCAAAGGTTTGTAGCGCTGACGGCATGATACCTAACTTTATGGATTTGTCTGCTGGGCGAGAAGAACCTGCAACTCCGTTCATTGCTCATTCGCCTCGCGTATATTTTGAAGTCACAAAATTTGAAAAGTCAGGAAATTCTAAGCCGGGCGATGATGTCACAAGAAGCCAGCTTGTTGCGTATCAGCTTGCAGACAGAATCAACACGCTTATGCAGGATGAGAAGATCCAAGCAAAAGATGTTGCAATTTTGATGAAATCAGTTAAAAAGGCACAGCCCTATATTGAGGCACTTCGTACCTTTGGAATTGCAAGCGTGGTTTCTGGAGCATCAACGTTTGGTGAGCAGCCTGAGGTTCAGCTGATTGGTAGTCTTTTACAGGCACTCGCAAATATGTACGATTCATACGAGGGGCTGTTCCCTGTACTCTCGAGTGAGATTTTTAGTCTTGATGCGTCTGACCTGCTTCTCTTGGGCACTAATTTTGGAGAAAATGGTCAGAGGATCACCAATAGAGATATTGCAGAGTCAGTGGTAAATGACGCATTTAATCCACCTTTTGAGGTAAGTCCAAAGCTCAAAAATGCTTTAGAGGTGTTAAGTAACGCTCGTAGCTCTCTTTCAAACAAGAGAGTTTCAGACGTTATTAAAAAGGTAGTTCTTGATGCTGGATGGATTTCTCGCCTTCAAAAGGTGGGAAATGAGGGACAGTCAAAGATTGCAAATATCTTTGCCGCTCTTGAACAAATTGATAGCTTGCAAAAGGAGCTGAGCATTGGCGTAGCTTCAGTCGCAAAAGCGTTTAGTCAATGGTGTAACACGGCTAAAGAGTCGCCAAAAGTGCTTCACTGCAGCACTCAAAACGCCGTAACTTTTATGACCATTCATGCTTCTAAGGGGTTGGAATTTCCTGTTGTTGCTGTTGTAGGAGCTGTATCTGGCCCTAAGGCAGGCGCTGGCAGTGAACCATTTTTGCATGTTAGAAAAGACGATTCGTATCAGATTGCGTTCTCAAGCAGTTCTAAAAAACTTCATGAGTTGTATGATGGCTGTCATGAGGTTCCCACAAGCCTTGATGAGTGTAAGAACCTTCTTGAGTGGAGAATGTTCCTGGAAACTCAAGAGAATGAGTTTGAAGAGCAGGAGCAGAATCGCCGTCTGTATGTTGCTTTAACACGCGCTCGCGAAGCAGTCATTCTTACTTCAACCATCGACCTTACTAAAGAGGGAATTAGTCCTCGTTATACACGCAAAATTACAAATGCCTTGTTTGAAGAGCCGCCACTTTCTGCTGGTGAGCATTCGTTTGAATATGGCGGAGATTTTGCTGGTTGTATGCGTGTGGTTCAGGGTTCTGGCAAGAAGGATGAGCCAATTCAGGTTGAAGGTTTAGAGTTGGTTGAACCTTTTGGCGACAAGTCCGAACCTTCTGATTGCAAGCCAAGTGAAGAGGAAAACTCTCAGGCTGTTGAAACGTTTGACCTCTATGAGAAGGTAAGACTAAGTGTTACTTCAGAAACTACTTATGACCAGCGAGAAGGTTTCTTTAGTTACTCATCAGCTCACCAACAAATGGCAGAGAACTTTACGGCCCAGAATAACCAGAAACTTGAAGACCAGTCTCAGGTAGAACGCCAGGAACAAGAGGAGGATAACCTTCAACCAACAACTGAGACTTCCGTTGTTTTGCCTGACACATTAGCTGACGATGGAGTAGATCCAACCAACCTGGGCTCAGCCTTCCATGAGCTTGCTCAGATTATGGTTGAGACTCAGTCTAAGGTTGATGAACAAACTATCGAAAGACAATGCCTTAAGAATAGCGTTCCTCAGCGCGCGGTATCACGAGTCAAACAAGCACTTGAATTGTGGAGCAACTCTGCAATTAGACAAGAAGCATTAGCTCATGATGTGGTTATTGCGGAGTCTCCCTTTACGCTGCAGGTTGATTCTGAATATGGGAACTATGTAGAAGGAGCCATCGATCTTCTCGCTTATAATAAGGGAAGCAAAGATGCGCTGGTAGTTGACTATAAAACAGGCGATAAGGGCCTTAGTGCAACTCAGATTTATGAGCATCATCAGATGCAGGCAAACTTCTATGCCTACGTCTTGATGCAGCACGGATTTACTAAGGTTGAGTGCGCATTTGTTTGTGTTGAGGTTGAAGAAGCTGGTCAGCCACACGTTGCTCGTTACACGTTTGATGTAAACCATCAACCACGGCTTTAAGGAGGCAAGAACGTGCCTTTTGCACATGTTGTTTTAGACATACCAACTCGTGCTCTTTCTGGCACGTTTGACTACGCCATTCCAGAATCTTTGGAAGAGACTGCGGCTGTGGGAACAACGGTCTTGGTGCCGTTTTCTCACAGGCAGGTTGTTGGCTACATTGTGGGTGTCTCAGACCGTGTGTCTTTAGGTTTAGATGTTTCTCGCGTCCTTCCAATAACACAAGTTTTAGCAGATTCAGCATTTGATGAGCAATCTGCGCAAGTAGCAGAATGGATGAGCAAAGAATACGCCTGTAGTTACGCAGACGCTTTGCATCCATTTTTAGCGCCTGGCCAAAAGGTTAAAGTCACCAGAAAAGATACAGAATCTCCCTGGCAGCTTGTGTGTGAGAAGTCCGGTCCTGTTGATGAGCGCTGGGTTGAGCTGACAGAAAAGGCGGCTGACTTTACGCCTGCGGTAAATGCAAGCAAGCAGCGATCGGTGCTTGAGGCTCTGGCGCAAGGTGCCATGAGGTTATCCGAGCTCTCGGCCACAATCCCAGGAGCTCGCAGTGCAGTAACTGCACTGCAGAAAAAAGACATCGTTGAGGTGCGCACACAGCGACAAATTCGTGGAAGCCAGGAGGGTCTGGGAACCACGCTTTCAAGCGGTGTAGCACCTCGTCCTCAGCAACTTACTGAGGGGCAAGAGTCTGCTCTTGCAGCAATCGAGGCTGCGCAAACTGCTGCTCAGGGCGATGTTGTGCTTATTGATGGTGTAACGGGCTCAGGTAAAACTGAGGTGTATCTCTCCGCTATTGAGAAGACCTTAGCGGCTGGCAAGGGTGCTGTGGTGCTTGTCCCAGAGATTTCTCTTACCGCGCAAACAGTAGGCCGATTCCGTTCACGTTTTGGTGAGCAGGTGGCCGTTCTTCACTCAAAGCTTTCGCTTGGCGAGCGCTTTGACCAGTGGGATTTAATCAGGCAGGGTAGGGCTCGCGTGATAGTAGGTGCACGATCTGCTCTGTTTGCGCCCATTCAAAATCCGGGACTGTACATCATTGACGAGGAACACGAAGCTTCATACAAGCAAGATTCGCTCCCACGCTATCACGCAAGAGAAGTTGCTGCTCAGATGGCCCGTCTTCGCGGTGCTGCGCTGGTGCTTGGTTCTGCAACACCTTCGCTTGAGAGTTTATACCGAACAGCTCAAGGAAGTTGGCGTGGCACTAACTGGATGCGTGTTGCCATGACCGAGAGGCCCGGTGTGGCGGTTCTTCCGCAGGTCCAGGTAGTTGATATGGCTTCCCAGTTTAAAAACGGAGGCAGATCGGTCTTCTCGGCAGTTCTTGCTGAGGCTTTGCAGGAGACAATGGAGCGTGGCGAGAAAAGCGTTCTGCTCCTTAATCGGCGTGGATTTGCAAACTTTTTGATGTGTCGCGAGTGTGGCTGTGTGCCCGAATGTCCGCATTGCTCGACGTCTCTCACGTACCATGAGCGCACGCATTCTCTGGTTTGTCACAGTTGCGGCAGACAGTGGTCTCAGCATGCGTATCCTAACCCTTCTAGCAAATGTCCAAACTGCGGCAGCCGTTATATGGGTGCATATGGCGTGGGAACACAGCGTGTAGAAGATGAGCTCAAACTTCTGCTTGGCAGCGATGCGCCAATTATTCGTATGGACGCCGATACCACGTCCAAAAAGGGCGAACATCAGCGTCTTCTTGAGCTTTTTGATGCAACGCCTGGAGCGGTGCTCATTGGTACGCAGATGATTGCAAAGGGTCTGGATTTTCCTGATGTCACCTTGGTTGGCGTTATCAATGCCGATACCATGCTTAAGTTGCCAGATTTTAGAGCAGCCGAGAGAACATTCGACTTGCTAGAGCAGGTTGCTGGTCGTGCGGGCAGGGGAGAAAAGCCAGGTAAGGTCATCATTCAGTCGTACTGGTCAACACATCCTGCTATTGCTTCTGTTGTGACCCATGACAGACGCCCGTTTCTTGATGCAGAACTTAAAGAGAGAAGAGAGGGGGCTTATCCGCCCTTCTCGCGCTTGTCTAATGTGCTTTTCTGGGGAGTTTCAGAAAAAGAAGTTCGTCGCGTAGCAGATCAGATGGCAGAGGCGCTGCATACAAAGTTAGACGCGCAAACAGGATGGGAGATTTTGGGTCCTGCTGATTGTGTAAAAGCTAAGGTAAAAGATAAGTACCGCAGACACATTTTAGTAAAATCTCCCGTGGACGCTCAGGTGGGAGAAATTCTTTCTCAGTGTGCTGCTTCACTTGATAAAAGAGTGGGTATCAACATGACATTAGATGTTGATGCTTACGACATGATGTAAGGAAAGTTATGAGTTCTGAAGTTGATGATATGGTGCTTTGGCCAGACCCTCGTCTGAGCCAAAAGTGTGAAGAGATTGACGATATTAACGACGATGTTCGCAAGATGGCCGAGCATATGCTCAAAGTTATGTATGCCACCGACGGCGTAGGTCTTGCTGGCCCTCAGGTTGGCTACATGAAGCGCATGGTAGTCATCGATGTTGATTACCCAAACGGTCAAGAGAACCCTTTTGTGCTCATTAATCCAGAGATTAAAGTTGCAGATGGTGAGTCTCGTGTATATGAAGAGGGTTGCCTTTCATTCCCAGGCATTACCGTTCCTGTTACGCGCCCAAGCCACGTTGTCGTTCACGCATATAACCTCGATGGCGATCTTATGCGCTATGAAGCAGAAGGAGATCTTCTCGCCGTCTGTTTGCAGCATGAGATTGACCACATCAACGGCGTAACCATGCCAGATCACCTAGGACCAGGTGCTCGTATGGAGACGCTGCAGGAGTACAAAGAGGCGCTGGCTTCTGGCGCTCGTCCTGGTCAAACAGACTATTAGGAGTTGGCATGCGCGTAGTCTTTATGGGAACTCCAGACTTTGCTGTTCCGTCGCTCAAAAAACTTGCCCAAGATCACCAGGTTGCTTTGGTCATTACAAGGCCAGATGCCGTTCGTGGTCGTGGTAAGACGCTTGAGCCGTCTCCCGTAAAAGAATGCGCGCAAGAACTTGATTTGCCCGTTCTTGAGGCAAATCGCATGACTCCAGAAGTAATTTTTGCAATGCAAGAGGCACAACCAGAAGCGCTCTGCGTAGTTGCTTTTGGCTGCATTTTGCCAGATGAAGTTATCTCGCTTGCACCTTATGGTGCTCTGAACGTACATGCATCGCTGCTGCCTCGCTGGCGAGGAGCTGCTCCAATTCAGCGCGCTATTCTTGCAGGTGATGTGCTTGCTGGCGTTTCTATCATGAAGATTGCGCACGAGCTTGACGCAGGAGATTGGTGCAAGCAAGCATCGTGTGAGGTCGGCTCCAAAAATACCGAGCAGCTCACTGACGCTCTAGCACATTTGGGTGCTGACGCACTGTCTGAGGCTCTTTCTGAGCTCAAGGAAGGCTCTCTTGAGTGGCATGCACAGGATGAGCGAGAAGTGACGTTTGCTCCTAAAGTTACTAAGCAAGAAATGAAGCTTGCTCCAGAAGATTCAGCCCAGGTAAATGCGTTGAGGGTTCAGGCTTCGTCTGATACAGCTCCTGCTCGCGTGTCTGTTGGTGGTAGGTCTTTGCGTGTTCTCTCCGCTCAGGTAGCACCAAGTGATATTTCTGTTACTCAAGGCTCGGTTGTTGTTCAAGATCATAGGTTGTTCCTTGGCTGTGCTGAAGGAACTCTTGAGCTTCTTGAGGTGCGTCCAGATGGCAAGCGCTCTATGGATGCAAAATCATTTGCCGCAGGACTTCAGAAGTCCCAGATGACCTGGCAGATGCTTCAATAATGGCCACCTTAACTCCTGCTCGAAGAGTGGCCTATCAGGCATTCTTTGAGTGTAGACGCAATAATTTACGTATTCGTGATTACTTACGAGAGTCAAAAGATTTCTTGGAACTCTCTGTACAAGACAAAGCTTTTGCTACTCGTCTTGCTCTGGGGGCTACCCTCACAAAGGGCAAGCTTGATGAGGCTCTAAAGAATCATCTTAAGTCAAGTATTCATCTAGAGCCAAAGGTACAGGACGCTCTCCGTATTGCTGTATTTGAGGTTTTATATTTAGAGACTAGACGTGACGCCGCCATTAGCCAAGGTGTTGAGCTGGTAAAGTCTATCTCAAAGCGTTCTTCGGGTCTTGCAAATGCTGTGCTTAGAAAAATTTCTGAAAAAGAAGCTCAGCTTACGCGTGCCAAGAATCCCAAAACGCCTTCAGAGCTTTCGTGGGCGTCAGGTATTCCTGAATGGATTTGCTTGGAGATTATTGAGTCACTTGGAGAATCTGCTGCTCAAAAGCTCATTCTTAATTTAAAGAACTCCGCTCCTGTGTATGTCTTACAAAGAAACGTATCAGAGCAGCAATTGCAGAGCAGCTCTTTAGAGCTACAGCAAACAGTTCTGCCAGATGTGTATGAGGTAAAAAATCCTGCTCAACTTAACGTTGACGCATATGTAAAGAAAGTTCTGGTTGTTCCTGCATATTTTGCTTCTCAACTTGTGGCACTTCTCGCGGCTTCTTATGTAGACCAATAAATACTTGTGGTTGGACAAGGCAGTGGAACCAAATCCTTGTTTCTTTCTCACGCATTTGTGGCGCTTGA
>JAGZWL010000170.1:0-1562 GCA_018378955.1 Atopobium sp.
AAATGAAATAGAGAGGTTCTCATCAAACTTAATCCAGCTAGCAATGGTGTCTTGATCAAGTTGATATGCAGCAGAATCGCCCAACATCAAATCAACCGCAGAGGCAACGTATGAATTAGCAGTCTTTAAGGCAGCATCAAGGTCTTCTGCGCTCATAAGGCTTTCTTGACCAAGCTGTACGGTAGTGCTCAGATTATCAAAAGCGGTCTGCAAGTCTTTATGGACACCCTCAAGAGATAGTCTTGTGGCAATAGCATCATCAGCAAAAATAAACTTTTTAGCCGAGCTATCGTAGGTAATACCATTGTTTTCTAGAGTTTGAGCAGATTCTTTTGCCTGCTCAATTCTTTGATTAAAGAGTGCGTCCGCCTTGCTTGTATCATACGAAGCGGTTGCATGTGGGCTCAAGGACCTGCTACGAGTAAGCTCCAGTGGCCACATCCAAGGATTCTGCTGACTAATAGCATCGTGAGCATATCCAGCTGCGTCGTATGTTAAATCAATGTCGGATGCCTTGATGGTTAAATCTACGCCGTTTCCAGAGACTTGGACGGAGTAATTTGAGGCCTCGTTTGCTCTAGAAGCCTGTAAATCTGAAGCCGGTTTTAAGGAGTAGTCCTTACCATAAATGCTGGTTTGAGGCAAAAAGAAGAAGTTAAAGAAGATTGCTCCACCCACATACACAAGGGCGAGAACACCAACGAGCACAGCAGGTATCTTCCACCACTGATGTTTCTTGTGAACAACGGGAGCCTCTTCTTTTTCTCCAAGCTCTGCGCTATCAAGGGGAGCAATGACAGTTAAATCATCTGCCTGTTCTTCCGGGGCTTCCGCTGATTGTGAAGAGTCATTAAGCTGATTGGCTTTTACCTGCTCTTCATTGAGAGCAACGTACATATCAGTATCGCCAAGGCTTGGTACTGAGTCTTTAAGAGAAGGTGCTTTCTTTGTAGCTTCTTCTGAGGGAAGAGGCTGTAGGTTAGCGGTATGAGAAGCAGAGCTTTTTGCAAAGTGCTTAGCCAAGGAGCACTCCTTATAAAAACGAAGTTACATAGCAAAAATCAGTGTGTTTTGACAAACAGACTTTCTGCAAATGAGTCAAAGACACATTCATTTAGTGTAGTGCATATTCACCACATATTTTATGGAACTTACGTGGAATTATTTTCTATAGGAGATGAACAAAACTGGAGTAATATATATGACATTTAGAAATAATTATTTTTCAATTGCAGGGGGAGCAATAGCGTATGTCATCAACTAGAGTCAATAGTACTACGCAAAATATTAGATGTGTTTGTACTGCTCTTGCCGTACTTCTTTTATGCATTTCAGCTTTTCCTAAAATTGCTGTAGCTACTGCATCAACAAGTCAATCGTATTCTCATTCTGCCAATCAGTTGTTACTGCATACTGATGTCAAATCATATGAGCTTCTTCCTTCTGATTTTGCTTCGCTTGTTGGCAATGATTCAACATCGTTTGATACTCTTGAGCCAGTTAAGCCTTATGAGGCGGTTAACACTGATTCTCATCCAAACTATAGCAAGGTAAGCGATTTT
>JAGZWL010000171.1:0-1549 GCA_018378955.1 Atopobium sp.
GCGCCAAGTTTGTCCAACATGGTAGCAACCATAGAAGACGTGGTGGTCTTGCCGTGAGTGCCCGCAACAGCAATGGTCTTGCGGCCGCGCGACAAATACGAGAGCATCTTAGCGCGAGGCCAAATAGGAATGGAAAGCTCACGTGCGCGAATGACCTCTGGATTTGTCTCTGGGATTGCGGTAGAGGTAACAATGACATCAGGCATCACAGCGTCAATAGTGGCTGCGGTGTGGCCGATGCTTACCTGAATACCTGCATCTTCAAGCTCTCTAACATAATGCGAGCTCTTTAGATCGGAGCCGGTAACGGTGCAGCCGCGCTCGTGCAGAACAAGCGCAATTCCGCTCATACCTGCGCCACCAATTCCAATAAAATGTGCACGCGAGATGGTCTTCTCGCCCATGGAATCTGCCATAAGAGAGCCTTTCCAAGTATTGTTATCGTTTGAGTCTTGGACATACCAAGACATGTTTACTCTAACGCAAAACCGAATGTTTTATGCACCACAAACGGCACTTTCCACAGCGTCAGCCACAAGAGATGCGGCGCTGCGCTGGTCAAGTGTAGCAGCAGCCTCAGAAAGCTTTTTGCGCTGATCTGCGTTGTCTACCAGATCAAAGAGAGCTGTCGAGAAGGTCGTGGTGCCCACCTGGTTATCTGGCACCAGAATGGCTGCTCCCGCATCCGACAACAGATGAGCGTTAGTAGTCTGATGATCTGCTGTTGCCAGAGGGTACGGCACCAAAATGCTGGGGAGCTCAAGCGCTGCAATTTCGGCCACAGAAGATGCTCCGGAGCGAGAAACCACCAGGTCAGCCGCAGCAAGGGTGGCGCCCATGTTGGAGATGTAGGGCTTAATCTCCCAGCGGGCAGCCTCCTCGTCAGAAAGCTTCATAAGCGAGACAACCTCTTCGTAGAGCTTTTGACCTGTTGACTGGATGATGCGAAGGTTAGGACGGGAAAGAAGCTCCTGCTTAAGTGCAGCAAATGTCTCGTTGATGCTGCGTGCGCCCAGACTGCCGCCAAAGATAAGCAGCAATGTTTGATTGTCTGCAATGCCCAGCTCTTGCCTTGAGGTGGCTCTGTCAGCAGAAAGAACACTCTTTCGCACAGGATTTCCGGTGACCACAATGGTGTCTTGAGCTTTAACGCGTCCCTCAAAAGCCTTGCGAGCCTCTGGGAAGGCAATGCATACCTTAGAAGCTTTACCAGCAGAAACGCGATTAGCAAGACCTGTTACCGAGTTCTGCTCGTGAATCAAATACGGGATGTGCAGCTTAGCGCAAAGTTGAAGCAATGGCAGCTCAACATAGGCTCCAAAGCCAATGGCAACATCAGGAGCTCCCTGCTCTCTGAAACGCTTGTGCAGCTGTGACTTTGCGCGCTCAAGATTGTATGCCGCGCTAATGAGCGTCCAAGGGCGCCTGCGATCAAAGCCATTTACATGGATAGGTACCAGCTCAAATCCTGCCTCAGGCACCAGCGTACCCTCAAGCTTATTGGGCTGACCGTAAAACGTAACCTGGTGACCACGCTCACGGAGCTCCT
>JAGZWL010000011.1:0-21805 GCA_018378955.1 Atopobium sp.
ATTGTAGACCCATGGGTCACTACCTTGTCTTTTGGTGTTGCACTAGCAATGAGAATTCAAGCCTAAAAATGTAAAAGAAACTGTGGATTTGCCTGATTTTGTCAAAGAATCTGTATTCAAAATACAGATTCTTTGCACTTTTCAGGCGCGTATGCTGTTAAGGCGCACCTGGCTAGAAACCCCGCGCACTCCCCGCCGGCGCTTCGCGCGCTTGACCTGCAAGTTTGCCCGCACACGACGCTGTTACCACACAAAAAACCGGTGCTCACCTGCGTGAACACCGGTCTAACCTGCATGTTATGTGGAGCTCGGAATCCCGCGGAGCCGCGCGGCTTACACTCGCGGCTCGCAGCAACGCTGCGACCTGCGCTTACGCGAAGCGCTCGACGCCGTCCTTAGAGACGCGTGCAAAGAACAGCGGTTCCAGCTCGGGAGCGCTCTCACCAAAGACCAGAGCCTCACGGAAGATGCGCTCGCCCTCGTCAAGACGGCTTTCGTCGCCGGTCAGAAGCGTTGCAATAACATCGCCCTTCTCGACATAATCGCCGGTCTTGCGCTCAAGGATAATACCTGCTGCTGGGTCAATCGGATCGCCCTTCTTCTCGCGACCGGCGCCCAGAGCAACGGAGGAAATGCCTACCAGCTCAGCGTTCATTGAGGTGATATATCCGCTGGTCTCGGCCACAATGTCGCGACGGAATGGCGCAGCTTCAAACTTGGTGGTGTCAAAGATGACCTCATCGGTGCCGCCTTGAGCCTTAACCATCTGGGCCAGCTTAGCCAGGCCCTCGCCGTTTGCAATCTGCTGGCGAGCCAGTTTACGGCAGTTCTCAATACTTCCCTTACCTGCGAGGTTAAGCATGTTTGCAGCAAGCTCAACGCAGACATCGGTCAGATCCTCAGGACCCTCACCCTTAAGCGTGGCCACTGCCTCGATGACCTCGAGAGAGTTGCCAACGTTTTTGCCAAGAGGACGATCCATGCCGGTAATCAGCGCTGCAGTAGTACGACCAACGTGCTCGCCAATAGAAACCATGGCATCTGCCAGCTCAATTGCGGAGTCAACGTCCTTCATAAAAGCGCCGGAACCGCACTTAACGTCCAGCAAAATGCAGTCGGAGCCGGAAGCGATCTTCTTGCTCATAATGCTCGACGCAATCAGAGGCACCGAATCAACCGTTGCGGTAACGTCGCGCAGGGCGTAGAGCTTCTTGTCCGCGGGGACAAGATTGCCCGTCTGACCTGCTACGGCAACGCCAATCTCGGATACCTGCTTAAAGAAGTCAGGCTCGGAAATCTCAATGGAAAGACCTGGGATTGCCTCAAGTTTATCCAGCGTACCGCCCGTATGGCCCAGGCCACGGCCGCTCATCTTAGCAACCTTGACGCCAAGAGATGCAACAAGTGGGCCAACAACCAGCGTGGTCTTATCGCCAACGCCGCCGGTAGAGTGCTTATCAACCTTGATACCAGGGATTGCCGAGAGGTCCATCATGTCGCCGGACTCAGCCATTGCCATGGTCAGGTGAGCCGTCTCGTGCGCGGTCATACCCTTGTAGAAGATGGCCATCGCCAGCGCGGAAGCCTGGTAATCGGGAATATCCCCAGCTACATAGCCCGAGACAAAGTAGTCAATCTCGGCATCGGTAAGCTCGCCACCATCGCGCTTCTTTTCAATCACGTCGTACATGCGCATAGTTGAACCTCTTTTCGCTGTTCGCGTTCGTTGTCGTTCGCGGCGCCGTCAGGCGCGTTCGTTGCTGTTCGCGGCGCCGTCAGGCGCGTTCGTTGCTGTTCGCGGAACTCTCTAGTAAAAGAGCCGGTAACGAGAAACTCTACCGGCTCGCAATTTCATGCAACCTACCAGGTTATCTGCACCCGAAAGCGCAGACTGCTTGATGCCACAGCTTACTGGTTACCTCCGCCGTGCTCGCCGCACCCGCAAGCGCAACCGTGGTCGCCCGCGCCGCGCTCGTGACCGTCATCGGCGCCCTTCACGGCGTCGTCACCCGATGCACCAGCAGGGCTGGACCCACCCAGATCCTCGGGACCAAATCCCATAGGCAAGATGTCCTGGAGCAGATACTCGCGAGGAGCTGCATCTACCTTGCCCAGCACAATGCGGAATGTTGCAGGATCGCACCACTCGCGAATAACCTGTCTGCATACGCCACAAGGAGTGCACCAAGCCGTTGGAGCCTCTCCCTCAGGACCACCCACAACCGCAATGGCCACAAAATCCCTGCGGCCCTCAAACACTGCGCGGAAAAACGCCGTGCGCTCTGCGCAGTTAGAAGGCGTATACGCAGCGTTTTCTAAGTTGGCGCCGCCGTACACCGTGCCGTCAGAGCACAATAGTGCAGCTCCAACAGCATAGTGAGAGTACGGTACATAGGCGTGGTTACGCGCCTCAATAGCAAGCTGAACAAGAGCCTCGTTAGAAACGTGGCAAGAACCCTCTACCCCGGCCATTATGCGCGACTTCCCTTGATGTATGGCACACCGTCTGCCTTAGGAGCAACGGACTTACCAACAAAGAGGACCAGCGTAATGATGGTGATGAAGTAAGGAAGCATTGCAATGATCTGGCTTGGAATTGGAGTTGCGCCGCCACCAAGAAGAATTGCAAGTGCCTGAGTAAAGCCAAAGAGCAGGCAAGCTGCATAGGTGTTCAGAGGCTTCCACTTACCAAAAATAACCGCAGCCAGTGCAATAAAGCCCTGACCAGAAATAGCGGTCTGAGTGAACTGAGAAATAATTGCCAGCGTTACAGAAGCGCCACCAAATCCTGCAAGAACACCAGAAACAATAACGCAGAGGTAGCGAGTCTTACGAACGCTAATGCCCAGCGTCTCGGATGCGTGTGGATGCTCGCCAACGGAGCGAATACGCAGGCCCCACTTGGTACGGTAAAGCACAAACCAGACGAGAAGAGCGGTTAAAAGTGCAAGTACCACGGTAATGTCTACGTTCAAGCTGGAATAAGGTGTGTCGTTAAAGGCACCCTCACCAAAGAGCTTTGGGAGCTTGGTGACTGCTGGAGACATTGCAGCGCCATCAAACAAAAGACGGCAGGCAAACAGAGCAATGCCAGGTGCCAGCAGGTTAATTGCAACACCAGAAACTGTCTGGTCAGCGTTAAACGTAATAGATGCCATGGCGTGCAAAAGCGCAATAAGACCGCCTGCAATACCTGCACAAAGGAAGCCAATCCAAGGGTTTCCGGTGAGGTAGCTGCCCGCAACGCCTGCAAAGGCACCAACACCCATCATGCCCTCAATACCAATGTTGACAACACCGGAGCGCTCGGAGACAACGCCGCCCAAAGCACCAAAAATAAGAGGTGTCGAGTACATGAGGGTAACGGAAACAAGAAGAATCAGGTTAGTGAGCATTGTTTGCCTCCTCCTGAGATGGGTCGGACGCATCACTCACTTGAGCAGCAAGCTTTGCCTCTTCTTCCTTAGCCTTCTGGGCACGCTTGTGATCAAGACGGTCGGCAAGCATTGGAATAACGCCACCCAGAGCCATAAAGAACACGATGGTACCAATAACAATGTTGATAATCTCGGAAGGTGCACCAACCGTCTGCTGAACAGTCTGGCCACCATACAGAAGGCCAGCAAACAGGAAGGACGCAGGAATACATGCCACAGGATTGCAGTTGGCGATAAACGCAACGGACAGACCGTTAAAGCCGTTGTTCTCAAATGCTGCCAGCGTTGCGATACTGTGAGGAGCAATACCGGTAATGGTCAGAGCACCTGCAAGTCCGCAGAGTGCACCAGAAATAGCCATGCAAAGCGTAAGGTTTTTCTTAACGTTGATACCGGTAAACTGTGCAGCGTCGCGGTTAAAACCAACAGCGCGCATCTCATAACCAACCTTGGTGCGCATAAGCAGCCAGCCAATAAAGATAGCTGCGATAATAGCAACAAAAATACCAATGTTTACATCGGTACGCATAATAGCGTCGCCAATAACAGGAATATTGCGAATTGCCTCAGCACCGTCCTCGGAATTCTTCATGCCATAGAACAGTGTGGTGTAGCCAGACTCGTTAATAGGGTATGAAGAGGTTGAGTTTGGCTGGTGGAACTGTGGAAGAGAAACCACAAAGTTGCAGAGGTAGAGGCTGATCCAGTTAAACATAATGCTGGTAATAACCTCGTTGATGCCAAACTGGGCTTTAAGCCATCCAATAATGGCGCCGATACCTGCTCCGCCTGCGGTACCCACCAAAACAACTACAGGAATCTGCAGTACAGGAGGAAGGTCAAGGCTGTAGCCAACAATAACAGCCAGGATAGTACCAACAATGTACTGACCCTCAGCGCCAATGTTAAAGAGGCCAACGCGGAATGCAAAGGCAACGGCAATACCCGTAAAGAGCAGAGGTGTTGCCTTAATAATGACGTTAGAAATGTATTTTGGCTTACCTACCATGCCGCCAATAAGTGCCTCAAACGAGCTGATAGGGTCATAACCTGCAACAACCAAAATAATAGAAGCAACCAACAGGCCAACAAAAATAGCAACAATTGCTGACGTAATGGGCTTTCTCATTATCTTTGTAAGCGTACTCACTCGGCGTCACCTCCTGCCATCAGCAGGCCAGCCTGCTCTTCAGTGATAGTACCTTGGTCAAACTCGCCAACATTCTTGCCGGCATAAATAATTGCCATCTTATCGGCAACGTCCATAATCTCGTCCAGCTCAAAGGAAATCAGCAAAATTGCTGCTCCACGGTCCCTCTCGCGAATCAGCGCTTTGTGGACAAACTCAATAGCACCAACATCAAGGCCGCGGGTTGGCTGAATAGCAATAAGGACGTCTGGGTTGGAAGAGACCTCGCGGGCGATAATAACCTTCTGCTGGTTGCCGCCGGAAAGTCCCACTGCCTGATGATCTACGCACTCTGCAGGACGAATATCAAACTCGTCAATCAGCTTCTGAGAGAATTCCTTGATCTTTTCCAGGTCAAGTGCAATACCCTTACCAAAGGTTTCCTCGTTGTGGCGCTCAAGCACCATGTTCTCGGCAACCGTAAAGGGCAGAACCAGGCCCCAGCGATGACGGTCTGAAGGAATAGTTGCAACTGCGTGATCAATAACCGTCTTAGGGGTTGTACCCTGAATCTCTTCACCCTTGACAGAAATGGTGCCCGACTCAGGTTTGACCAATGCGTTTATGGCATCGGCAAGTTCTTTCTGGCCGTTGCCGTCAATGCCTGCAAGACCAACAATCTCGCCGGCACGAATATCCAAATTAAAGCCGTTTACCTGCTCAATACCGCGCTCGTCCTTGACGTGGAGGTCTTTGATTGAAAGAACAACCTCACCAGGAGTTGCTGGCTTCTTTTCTACATGCAGGTTAACGTTTCTACCCACCATAAGTGTTGCAAGCTCAGTCTCAGATGTCTTGGAGACATCAACGGTGCTCATGTACTTACCGCGACGAATAATGGTGCACTCATCAGCAGAAGACATAATCTCTTTAAGCTTGTGAGTAATAACAATGATGGTTTTACCCTTGCTTACCAGGTCATGCATGATCTGGATAAGCTTCTCAATCTCCTGCGGCGTAAGAACTGCCGTAGGCTCATCAAGAATCAGAATCTCTGCGCCGCGATACAGGGCCTTCAAAATCTCAACACGCTGCTGCATACCAACAGAAATGTCTTCAATCTTGGCGTCAGGATCTACGTCAAAGCCGTATTCCTCAACAATCTCCAGGACCTTCTCGCGAGCTCGCTTTGGATCAAGGACGCCACCAGCCTTGGTGACCTCGTTGCCCAAAACAATATTTTCTGTAACAGTAAAGTTCTCAACCAACATAAAGTGCTGGTGAACCATACCAATGCCGTGAGCGATAGCATCGTTTGGGCCAGAAATGGATACGCGCTCTCCGTTGAGGTAAACATCTCCCTCATCCGCAGAATACAGGCCGTACAGTACGTTCATAAGCGTACTTTTACCTGCGCCGTTCTCTCCTAAAATGGCGTGGACAGTTTGCTTGCGCACGTTAAGGTCTACGGCGTCAAGAGCTTTAAACGATCCAAAAACTTTGGTAATGCCATGCATCTGAACAGCGTAATCCGAACTGACTTCCACGAGCCACCTCCTTTACACACTTGCTAGAGGTGAGGAGTGCCAAAAAGCACCCCTCACCAGCAAATCCAAACTCATCGGCCTTTGGGCACGTCAGAGGACAAAAGCCATCTGGCGAGAAACCCTAAGGCGTAAAAACTAAGTCAGAGCTTAGCTCAAAGACTTGACGTACTTGTCCAGGTCGTCCTTGCTTGCAGGAGGAACAACGGAGCCAGCCTTGATCTTGTCGAGAAGGTCAGTAGCTGCCTTGTAGGTGTCCTCACCCATGAGGTGGTGATCCTCAGCAATTCCGACAGCGTCCTCGGAAGCGCCCAGGGAAACAGTGGTGCCACCCTTCTGGCCGTCCTTCAGGATCTTCTCGGAAATCTCAACAATAGCAACGTTAACGCGCTTAAGAGCGGAGGTCAGGACGTTCTCTGGAGCAAGATATGCCTGGTCACGATCAACGCCGATAGCAAGCTTATTTGCGTCCTTAGCTGCCTCAATAACGCCGGTTCCTACGCCGCCTGCAGCGTGGAAGACAACGTCGCAACCATCGGAGTACATGGAGTTAGCAATAGCCTTACCCTTTGCAGCATCGGAGAAGGACTCTGCGTACTGTGCAGAAACCTCAACGTTGGTGCCCTTTTCCTTGTTTGCATAAGCAACGCCGCCGCGGTAACCATACTCAAACTGGTCGATAAGTGCGGAAGAAATGCCGCCAACAAAGCCAACCTTGCCAGTCTTTGTGGTGCGAGCAGCAATGTAGCCAACAACAAAGGAAGGCTCCTGAGCACGGAACATAACGCCGGTGAAGTTGGAAACCTGAGACTCGTTGCCGTTGTCAATGATGGCAAACTGGGTGTTTGGATTGTCCTTAGCAGCCTTAAGGGTTGCGTCTGCCATAGCAAAGCCAACGCCCCAAACAAGGTCGGACTCTGCGTCAACAGCCTTATCAAGGTTGGTTGCGTAATCGGAATCCTGCTTGGACTCAAGGTAGCTGACATCCCAGCCGTTCTTGTCCTTGAGCTCGGTCATGCCCTCCCAAGCGGACTGGTTAAAGGACTGGTCGTTAACACCACCAGTGTCGGTAACCATGGTGAGCTTCTTTTTCTTCTCACCTGATGCCTTCTGGCCGCCGTCGTCCTTCTTGGGGTTGTTGCAGCCTGCAAGACCTGCGAGTGCTGCAAATGCGCCAGCGCCGGTTGCGCCGGTCACAAAACTACGACGAGAAACGTTCTTGTTCATTCCGTGCTCTCCTTACCTCATGTGGCGGGAACGTCCAGCTTTAGTGCTGGATCTTTATGAGAAGTTGACCAAACTCCCCTAACTTAAGCGGAAAATCCGCATGGTTCCAAAACAAACAGCAATGGCAAACTGCCTATCTGCGATGCTTTACGCAACAAGTGCCTTAAGCAACAACAGAAAGAGCAACCTCCATCATCTGCGTGAAACTAGTCTGACGCTCTTCAGCAGTAAGTGCTTCTCCTGTAAGAGGCAAATCAGAGATAGTTAGCAGCGTAAGCGCATGCTTATGAGCGTACATGGCGTTGAGATACAGGGCTGCCGACTCCATCTCAACGGCAAGAACATCCATGCTTGCCCATTTTGGAAGCGAGTTGTTTACGGTATAGAACACGTCGCTTGCCAGGATATTACCAACGCGAACGGGATAACCCATCTTTTCTGCACCAGCAATAGCCTTGCTCAACAGGCCAAAGTCTGCGGTAGGTGCAATGGTTCCAGGCATTCCGTACTGTGATGGATAATTAGAATCAGTGCTGGAAGACATGCCAATAACAATATCTCTAAGCTTTACCTCAGGAGCAAGGCCGCCAGCGCTACCAATGCGGAGAATGTTGTCAACTCCGTAGAAATTAAAGAGCTCGTAAGAATAAATACCAATGGAAGGCATACCCATACCAGAACCCATAACGGAGACAGGCTGTCCCTTGTAAGTGCCGGTATAGCCAAACATGTTGCGAACGGTGTTGAACTGCTCAACATTCTCCAGATAGGTATCTGCAAGAAGCTTTGCGCGCAGAGGATCTCCTGGCATCAGGACAGTCTTAGCAATCTGGCCCTCAACAGCAGCGTTATGGGCAGTTGGGGTAGTAGCCATTAGTTCTCCTTAAGAATCTCTGACAGGTGAGAAGTTCCAACACCAAGTTGCTCAACGCCAAAATAATCAAGGATTGTCTCGGCCATATCGGCAAATGTGGCGGTTGTACCAAGGTTGGTATTTGGCTTGACCTTTGGACCCGTGATAAGCAGCGGCACGTACTCACGAGAGTGATCAGTAGATGGTGTTACCGGGTCACAGCCATGATCTGCGGTGATAATGAACAGGTCATCCTCACGAAGACCCTCAATAATTTGAGGAATGCGCTCGTCAAAGTACGAGAGAGCGTTGGAGTATCCCACAGGATCGTTGCGGTGACCGTAAATCATGTCTGTATCAACAAGGTTGGTGAAGCACAGACCGTTAAAGTCTTTGCTGGTAGCCTCAATAGTCTTCTGAATTCCGTCTGCGTTGCAGGTGGTGAATTCAAACTCAGTCATGCCGCGGTGAGCAAAGATGTCATAAATCTTGCCAATAGAAAGAACATCAAAGCCGTTCTCTTTAAGGCGATCAAGCATAGTTGGGCCCGTTGGCTCAAGAGAGAAGTCATGACGGCGAGAAGTGCGCTGGTATGGCCACTCCCCCTCAAAAGGACGAGCAATAACGCGAGCAACACCGTGCTCACCCTGCAGAATCTCGCGCGCAATGCGGCAATACTCATAGAGTTTCTCGGGACTTACCACGTCCTCATGAGCAGCAATCTGGAAAACAGAATCTGCTGAAGTGTAGACAATCAGAGCACCAGTCTCTACGTGCTCTTTACCAAAGTCTCTAATAACATCGGTTCCGGAGTAAGGTTTGTTGCAGAGAACCTTGCGGCCCGTCTTCTGCTCAAACTCCTCAATGACCTCCTGTGGAAAACCATCAGGATAGGTTGGGAACTTCTTTGGAGAAATGACGCCTGCCATCTCCCAGTGGCCAACGGTGGTGTCTTTACCAGCGGATTTCTCCTGCATGCGAGCGTATGCGCCCTCAGGAGACTCAATTGGCTTCAGATCAACGTCATACACGGTATCAAGCGCGCCATCAATATTAAGAAGGCCCAGCTTTGTCATATTTGGGATATTAAGAACGCCACTTGTTGCGCATGCACAAAGGGTATTACTACCCTCATCTCCATATGCCGCTGCATCAGGCTCTTCGCCGATGCCAAAACTATCAAGAACAACTACAAAAACACGTTTAGGCATGCTACCTCCTAAAACGCCCGAAACAAGCATTTGCGCACGATACATACGCAAGCTAACTTATGTGGACGAGTCATTACTATTCATTAAATATATTATTACAGTTGCATAACACCGACGCCCAATTTAAAGAGATTTTCTCGATACAACCGTTTGCAGATACTAAAATTCTGTAAACGGTACGCAGCAAATGCTTAGAAAAATCAAGCAGGTAAAACAAGCGTGGCGAGAAAATCTTTGAGCTCACCAGGGAAAAATTTAATGAATTCATTCTTTACAGACTCTAGCTGCTGTCTTATCGTTGTCCAAAGCAAGATTTAAGCACTAGCTTAAACAAGATAAGCACCTGTTTAGAAGTTTTATATAAGCACCTGTTTAGTCGGATTCTATTTTTGCTGCTAGGAGGCATAATGCTCACCAATCGAGAACAAATGATTTTCAACTGGATTAAAGAGCAGCCTTCCATTACTCAGAAGGAAATTGCAGAGCGCGCAGGTATCTCGCGTTCTTCTGTTTCGGTACACATCTCCAACCTTACTGCAAAGGGCGCAATTCTGGGCCGTCGCTACATTTTGAGCGAGCGCCCCTACTTTATTGTGATTGGCGCTGCCAACATGGATATTGCTGGTCGCCCAGACAATTCTCTTGTGGCCGGAGATTCAAATCCTGGCAAGGTTACCATGTCTTTTGGTGGCGTTGGAAGAAATGTTGCCCACAACCTGGCTCTTCTCGACAGCGACGTTCGTCTGCTCACCGCTTTTGGCGAAGACTATCGTGCGCGCGAGCTCAAAGAGGGTTGTCTGGACTGCGGCATTGACATCGATGCTTCTATTACCGTGCCGGGTGCTTCCACTTCCACCTACCTCTTCATCATGGACGAGCACGGTGAGATGCAGGAAGCCATCAATGACATGCAGATTTACGAGTATGTCACCCCTGAGCGCATCGAGGAGCGCCTGGATGTTATCCAGCACGCCGCAGCTTGCGTGATTGATACCAACCTGCCTCAGCAGACCATCGAGTTCATTGCCAAGAACGTGACCTGCCCTATCTTCTGCGATCCCGTTTCTTCCATCAAGGCGCAGAAGCTCAAGAAGGTTCTGGGCAAAATTCACACGCTCAAGCCAAATCGCCTTGAGGCCGAGGTGCTCTCGGGCATCAAGATTACCGACGACGCTTCCCTTGAAGCCGCAGCTCACGAATTGCTTGCAACAGGACTTAAGCGCGTGTTTATCTCTCTTGGCGAGAAGGGCCTTCTTTGCGCTGATCACGAGAAGACCGTCCGCTTGCCACTGCTTCCTGCAAAGCTGGTCAACATGACAGGCGCAGGAGATGCCATGATGGCGGGTATTACCTGGGCGTACACTCAAGGTATGACGCTTGAGCAAACCGGCCTGGTAGGCATGGCTGCTTCCAGCATGGCCATTGAGGGTGAAGATACCATCAACGGTGAGCTCAACGTTGATGAGGTTATCAAGCGCGCAGGTATTTAGCGCGTCTGCATGGCACAGCACGTCTGCACGGCACAGCGCATCTGCACGGCACATCTGCACGGCACAAAGCGTTCGCACGGTGCATCTGCACGGCACTACTTTCGGTTCCATTAGTCGTTTACGATTGGAGTATATATGTCTAACCTGAAGGATTTTCTCGTTGTATCTGACGAGGTCAAAGAGGCTCTTGAGCAGAATAAGCCTGTTGTAGCTCTGGAGTCCACCATCATTTCTCACGGTATGCCTTACCCACAGAACGTCGAGACCGCTCTGAAGGTTGAGCAGATTATCCGCGACAACGGTGCAATTCCTGCAACTATTGCAATTATTAACGGCCAGATGCGTGCCGGCCTTTCCGCTGACGAGATTGACTACCTGGGCAAGAAGGGCCGCGAGGTTGCTAAGGTTAGCCGCCGCGACCTCCCTGTTATCATCGCTGAGAAGAAGGACGGCGCAACTACCGTCACTACTACCATGATGATTGCTCACATGGCAGGCATCGACGTCTTTGCAACCGGCGGCATCGGCGGCGTTCACCGTGGCGCTGAGACTACCATGGACATCTCCGCTGACCTTGAGGAGCTTGCACAGACTCCTGTTATGGTCATTTGCGCTGGTGCAAAGTCCATTCTTGACCTTGGCCTTACCCTTGAGTACCTGGAGACTAAGGGCGTTCCTGTACTTGGTTACCAGACCGAAGAGCTTCCTGCGTTCTACACCCGCAAGAGCGGCTTTAGCGTTGACTACCGCGTTGACTCCCCTGCTGAGCTGGCAGAGATCTTTACTACCCAGCAGCAGATTGGCATGAACAGCGGTCTTCTGGTTACCAACCCAATTCCTGAGCAGTATGCAATGGATAAGGACACTATTGACGCAGCTATCGAGAAGGCCCTTGCAGAGGCAGAGGCTAACGGTATCCACGGCAAGGAGTCCACACCATTCTTGCTGGCAAAGGTTGCTGAGATTACCGGCAACAACTCCCTTGAGTCCAACATTCAGCTGGTCTTCAACAACGTTGCTCTTGGCGCAAAGGTTGCTGCAGAGGTTTGCAACCGCAAGTAAGTGCTCGCACGCGCTGCGTAAGCACCACGTAAGTACACGTGCGAACGCCGCGTAAGCATCGCATTTCTTTTGGCCCCTACGTCGTTTGACGTGGGGGCTTTTTCTGTCTTGCAGCAGCTTTGGTAGGTTTTGCTAAAGAATTGACATGTTCCTAATCAAGATAGCAGGCAGCTAGGCGGTCACATTATCTGATATGCATCTCTATGCATAAACTTCATCTAATATGCTTAAACATAAATAGACTTATATAAGAAATTTAACTATAGGTAAATTCCGCACCTAAGGAACACACTTAAGTCAGATATTCTGCTCAATTGCGGGCATATTACACACCTAATAAAGATAATCTGCATGATTGAGGTATTTTCAGCGTCATGTATACGTCTTTTTAACAGATTATCTGACTTAGGTGTGTTTTGAACTGCCTCCTATTTCTCGTGTCCAAGAAATGGGAGGCAGTTCATTTGATGTGGGGGCTTTTTATGTCTTGCAGCAGCTTGACCGCGGGTTGACCCCAGGCTGATCGCTGGTTGGCCGCGACCTAATCGCAGCCCGATACTGTTCAAGAAAATTGTCTCAAAAAGTGGACAAAAGTCCTTATTTTTATTTTTGCTAGCAGGTACAATTACTCAAACTTAAGCCGAAACTGTCCTGTAAAGAGGACTTACGAAACAAGAACAGCGAGGTCTCGTGTGAACGTCCTAACCTACCTTGATAGTCTTGATTCCGACGTTCGCAAGAAGATCATCAAATGGGCTTCTCGCGTTCCTGCTAATCGTCTTTCTCATTGTAGGCAGATTCGTCTTAACTCCGGACAGACCCTTGTCCACATGCTGGACCGCGTTGATAACGTGTACATTCTGTGCCGCGGCACCGTGCGCACCACGTCGCACAATTCCGCAGGTAGCACCTACGTTATTGACGAGTATCGCGCTCCCGTTGCTTTTGGTGAGATGGAAGTTATCAGCGAGAGTCCGTTTTATCTGGGATCGCTCACCGCAACTTCCGGCTGCGAGTTTATTTCGGTTCCACGCGAGGACTACCTGCAGTGGATTCGTTCGGACCCTGAGGCACTTCTCACCCGCTCGCGCTGGATTATCAAGAATCTGACACGTCAGTCTGGCTACGAGCGCAGCCTGCTGACCTGGAGCGGAACCAAGCGCCTGATGTACATGCTCAGCGAGCTGACGCGCGATCAGATTCACCGCGGCGTTGTTGAGTGGCCGTTTACGGTGCGTCTGACCAGGCAAGAGTTGGCAGACAAGATTGGTACCAGCACAAAAACTGTTGCCCGCGGCATCGACGAGCTTAAGGAGAGGGGCATGGTTTCTGTTCAGCACGGCAAGATTGTCATTACCGAGAGGCAGTTCCAGCGCCTCGACGATGCAATGAAACACGAGGGAGAATCCCACCTTCTGGACTAACCTCTGTACCTGGCACAACGCTTGGGCAAGACCGTTCTTCTCGCCCCAGGCAGCGCGACCCACCTGGCATGACGCGCTTCTCGCGCCACGCCGCACTTGGAACGACCGACGTACCCGTCGCAATCATACAACCGTTACCGCACGACCAACGTAAGGAGCACTAATGAGCGAGTTCATGGACATCATCACTTCCGACAACCTCTCGTACAAGCAGAAGGTTCTGCACCTGGCTCAGGCTGCCGAGAATTCCGAGCATCCTATCAAGACAACTGCTGAGTTTGATCGTCTTTTTGCAGCTCACGCTCTTGACGACATGTGTGAGGGCAACGCTCCTTACCGCCCTCGCTACATCTGCCCTGACTATCAGGTGTTTGCTCAGAACGGTTCCGAATTTTTGCGCTTTGACAAGCCAGAGACCCTTGATGACCTGCTCTGGGGCCTTGCCGCTCTCTACGACAACGTTCCTTCCGTAACCAGCCGCCCTGTATACGTTGGCCAGTTGGACAAGATTATCGACCCATTCCTGGAGGGCATGACCGACGCAGAGATTAAGCCTCGTCTGCGCCGCTTCCTGAACCACATTGACCGCACCGTTGCTAGTGGTTACTGCCACGCAAACATTGGTCCAGAGGACACTCGCGCAGGTAGACTGCTGCTCGAGGTTGACCGCGAGCTCATGAACGCAGTTCCAAACTTCACTCTCAAGTACGATCCAGAGATCACATCCGACGAGTTCATGCGCCTGGCAGTCAAGACCACCATGGTCTGCTCCAACCCTGCTTTTGCTAACCACCGCATCCACAAAGAGACCTACCCTGGCGAGTACACCGTCGTAAGCTGCTATAACGTCCTTCCTATGGGCGGCGGCGCTTACACTTTGAGCCGCGTGCTTCTCCCTGGCCTTGCAAAACTTGCAACCAACGTTGACGACTTCATGAACAACCTGCTGCCAACCGCAACCGGCGAGGTCCTGAACTTCATGAACGAGCGCGTCCGCTTTATTGTTGAGGATTCCAACTTCTTTGAGACCAGCTTCCTAGCTAAGGAGGGCCTCATTTCTCGCGAGCGCTTCTGCGGCATGTTTGGCGTTGCCGGCATGAGCGAGTGCGTCGCTGAGCTGCTGCACCTTGATAGCAGCCGCACCTACGGCAAGGATGACGAGGCCAACGAGCTGGCCGACCAGATCATGGTTAAGATTGCCGACCAGGTCAACAGCTTTGACGCCGTTTACTCCGAGGTCTTTGGCGGCCGCTTCACTCTGCACGCACAGGCTGGCTTCTCCGATCAGCAGGGCGTTACCCCTGGTGTCCGCATCAAGGTTGGCGACGAGCCTGCAAACCTCTACGACCACATTCGTCACAGCGCACGCATGCACCGCTTCTTCAACAGTGGCGTCTCCGACATCTTCCCAGCTGAGCCAACTGCTGAGCGCAACCCAGACGCTGTCGTTGACGTGGTCAAGGCCGCATTCTCCATCGACGACAAGTATCTCTCGTTCTACAGCTCTGAGGGTGACCTGGTCCGCATCACCGGCTTCCTGGCTAAACGCTCCGAGATGAAAAAGTTCCAGTCCGGCGACGTTGTTCTTCAGGACACCGCTCACGACGGCCTGGGCAACTTCACCGCCAACCACCTTGGCGAGCGCAAGGTTCGCATGAGCGACTAGCGAGAAGAGCTGCGTAATCGTGACCTGTACTGCAACAGAAACAACTTTGGGAGCAACACATCCAACTGGGTGTGTTGCTCCTGTCAACAAGATCATTCCCTTCTCGCTGGTAGATGGCCCAGGAAGCCGAACCGCCGTCTTCCTGCAGGGCTGCAACATTCGCTGCGCCTACTGCCACAACCCCGAGACCCAGGTGGAATGCATCTCCTGCCAGGCATGCGTCAAGCCATGCCCAGCTCACGCCCTGTCCGTGGCTGACGGCAAGGTTGTGTGGGACAACTCCATTTGCATCAACTGCGACAACTGCATCAAGGTTTGCCAGCATAAATCCACGCCAAAGATTGAGTTGCTCAGCGCAAGAGAGGTGGCCGACCGCTGCATTTCTAACATGCCGTTCATCCGCGGAATCACCACTTCAGGCGGCGAATGCATGCTCCGTCCCGACTTCCTCTACGAGCTCTTCACCTACTGCAACGCGGCTAGTCTGAACTGCCTCATCGACTCAAACGGAACCATCGACTTCACCGAGTACCGCGATCTGCTGGCCCTCTCAAGCGGCGTCATGCTTGACGTTAAGGCTTGGGATGATCGGTGGTTTGAGCACCTGACCGGCGAAAATGGCGTCACAGTCCGCAAAAACCTTGCGTTTTTGGCCGAGCAAAACAAGCTGGAAGAGGTCCGCGTCATCGTTACCGAGGGCTGGAACGACGCCGAAGCCGCAGTTGATGGCATTGCCTCAACACTTGGCGAGAAGGTCGAGCAAACGCGCATTCGCCTCATGAAGTTCAGGCACTTTGGCGTCCGCGGTCCAATGGAGAACTCCCCTTCTCCAAGCGATGAGCGCATGCAGGCGATTGAGCTGCAAGCCCGCAGTCTGGACTTTGGCGAGGTTGTCGTCAGCTAGAGCTGCCACGGCGGGTGCGCGATACGACTCGACGCTCCGGCGGGTTTCTCGCCAGCTTTTGTGCCCTTTTCACTGCAACAAAGAACGACCCCGCAGCACATGCTATGAGATCGTTTTCATTTACTTATCAGTGAAATGTCGGTCCGGCAAACTCCAGCTCAGCAAGCTACTCGGTGACAATAGCGATTCCGCTGGAGCAGCCCAGGCGATCAGCGCCAGCCGCAACCATTGCCTCAGCGTCAGCCTTATTGTGGATGCCGCCAGCAGCCTTAACCTTACAAGTGTCACCGACAGTCTGCTTCATCAGAGCGACATCATGAACAGTTGCGCCGCCGGTGCTGAAGCCGGTGCTTGTCTTGACGAACGCAGCTCCGGCAGCCATGCAATCCTTGCAAGCACGAACGATCTGCTCGTCATCAAGCAGGCAGCACTCCAGGATTACCTTAACGGGCACGGTACCAGCGGCCTCAACGACAGCCTTGATATCAGCAATAACGTAGTCGTCATCGCCAGCGACCAGGTGGCCACCGTTGATGACCATATCAATCTCGGTAGTACCGTCGGCGACGCTTTGCTTGGCCTCGGCGACCTTAGCTGCAGTTGAAGCGGCGCCCAGAGGGAAACCGATGCAGGAAGTAATGCCAACTCCAGAGCCCTCGAGCTCGGCGTGAGCCAGGGAAACCCAGCAAGAATTGATAGCGACAGTTGCAAACTTGTACTGCTTTGCCTCGGCGCAAAGTTTCTTGATGTCTTCAGCGGTTGCGTTTTGCTTCAAATTTGTATGGTCGATAAGGCCGTTGATTTCCACGATTTTCTCCTTCTGGCTGTGCGATTATGAGCGGTTTGTGCCTCTCTATTGTACGGCAAGCGGCGCATAAAAGATGTGGCCGCGTTGTTTTGCTACCTGGTTTTGAATAACCGTGCCCATAATGCCCGTTGTCGCTCTTCAAGATCTGACATAGTTGTGTCACGTGCAGTTATTCCGGTAGACTCGCGAATCTGGCGGACCAAGCCCTGAACGCTTTCAAAGCTTTTAAGCATCTCGCCAGATACCGAAAAATGCGGACATTGCACGCCTGTTACCAGCTCGTTTTCCCTATCCAGGTCTCGCGTGATTTTTTGGACGCCGAAGTGCGTTACCGCAGGATCATAATCTAGCAACACAGTAGCCCGCTTCTGCCTCTTGTCCTTGAGCTGAATGGTTAGGTCAGGAATTCGAGTGATTTTCTCGCCATATCGATTTTCCAGCTCAATAGGCTTGTTGAGCTCAACGGTTCCTAGGTTAAAGCCACCAAGGTTATACGGGAGGCACAATAGCAGCGCAAGCGAGGCCTCTCGGGGCGACCGAGCTTTCTCTACGATGTGTTGAAGTGCTCGTTTAGCTGGAATGATGCCACGCTTTCTTCCTTGTGTGGCAAGAAACTTTGCAATTGCAGCGCGATTTGTCAGAGGGCCATTTTGGCGTTGTGAAACTCCACCGTGACCATTTTGGTTCAAAAAATAATCAGAACACAGCGCACTACCTGCAAGAATTGTTCCGATGAAATCGAGTTTTGACGCGATCTGCAAATAAGTGAATTCTGGAGATGTCACAAATCCTTTTAAGTCAGTATCTATTGGCAGGAGTGACGAAGGTAAAACGTTCGTATTACAGATGTGAAGCGCAACATTTGCTCTTGTAGACGCAGAATTCACATCACGAATTAGCAGGTCAACCTTACCATTAGACTCCTGGTGAAGACGCACGCCTTGTATTTCCGGCAGGTGTCCATAGTAGACGGCAAACTCTCGTTCCATGGCCGCTCCAGGTGTAGACTCGGGAACAAGTGGCGCTCTGACCATAGCATTTGCTGCCGACGACGAATCAAATAGCCTAGAGGAACTCATTAATAAATTAAACGCTGAAAAGTACGAAAGACAGTAATCCATAGCACTCCTTCGCGAAAAAGTATGAATTCCATACCCGGAAATGGCGCAAGTAATCTGACCGATTTGAAATCACACAGGAAATCTGTGCAAGATTTGTCGTTTGGCACCCTGCGGGAGTTCATCATGTAACTTCTCTGGCTTGGTTTCAAAATTCTGAATAATTCTGCAATTAAATTCATTTCCATGAATACGTAATTTTTGAGCTCAAAATTATGTGCCGAAAAAGGTAAAAAACCCGTTTAGTTGGAAATGAAAATTGAAAAATAGACGTTTTATTTCCAACTAAGACGATTTTTTACCGCCTCAAAAACTTTTATCTGGGCAAACGTTGTATACAGAAAAATGAAATCTCCAACTAAACGCATTTTTTACCACTTGGAGGTGACTCGAGGAACTTTCGACACCGAAATGCCCATCCGCGCACGTCTGCACACGTTACCAGCACGTCGCAGCAACCATCCGCGCACGCCTGCACACGTTACCAGCACGCCGCAGCGCCTACGCCCGCGCCGGGCGCACAAAAAAGCCTGGTAGCAGAACGCTACCAGGCTTTTAGCGAAGCTAAGTGTCTAAGCTAGATCTTAGAACTCGACAGGAAGGTCGAAGTAGACGCACTTAAGCAGCTGCTCCATCTCCTCCTGGGTAGGCTTGCGTGGGTTGGAGAGGGTGCAAGCGTCCTCGATAGCAAGGCGAGCAACCTCTGGAGCCTTCTCGAAGAACTCCTTCTCATCGATGATGGAGGTCTCGGACTTGGTTCCACCCTCACCGTAGTTCTTGATGCCCTGTGGGATGTTAAGAGCGTCGTTGATGTCGCGAATCTTCTGAACAAGTGCCTCTACCAGCTCGTCCTCAGTGTTGCCCTCGAGGTGCAGGATCTCCTTAGCAATGAATGCATAGCGAGTCTTTGCGCGCTCGTCGCGAGCGTTGAACTGGATAACTTTGCCCAGGTACATAGCGTTTGCGCAACCGTGGATGATGTGACCACCGGAGTATGCAGCGCCGGTCTTGTGAGCCATGGAGTGAACAATGCCCAGAAGGCCAGAGGAGAATGCGATACCAGCGAGGCACTGTGCGTCATGCATGTGCTGACGTCCCTCTTTGTCGCCTGCGTAGGACTTTGGCAGCCACTCGACAATCTCGCGGATTGCGTGCAGAGCGTCGCCGTCGGTGTACATGGAAGCAACGGTAGAAACGTATGCCTCGATAGCGTGGGTCAGTGCGTCCATACCAGTGTGAGCAACAAGCTTAACAGGCATGCCGTAAGTGAGCTCAGGGTCAACAATTGCGACGTCAGGGGTAATCTGGAAGTCAGCCAGTGGGTACTTAACACCCTTCTGGTAATCGGTAATGATGGAGAATGCGGTTACCTCAGTTGCGGTACCGGAAGTAGAAGAAATTGCGCAGAAGTGAGCCTTGGTGCGGAGCTCAGGAAGACCAAAGACCTTGCACATGTCCTCAAAAGTGGTCTCTGGGTACTCATACTTGATCCACATAGCCTTAGCTGCGTCGATTGGGGAGCCACCGCCGATAGCAATGATCCAGTCTGGCTGGAACTCGCTCATCTTAGCAGCGCCGCTCATAACGGTCTCGACGGAAGGATCGGACTCGACGCCCTCAATGTGAGAAACCTCAAAACCTGCAGACTTGAGGTCATTCTCGATGTCATCAAGGAAGCCGCCACGACGCATGGAGCTGCCGCCAGAAACGATAACTGCCCTCTTACCCTTGAGGTTCTTAACCTCATGACGAGCGCCCTCGCCAAAATACAGATCGCGTGGATTTGTAAAACGTCCCATAAAACCTCTCCTTAACTATGTGCCGCTTCCCTAAGCGGCTAGCGAAGCCATTCTTCGCAATTACTTCTTTTCAAATTTCTATTCTAGCTCATTTTGAACACCCGTACCAAAATGAAAGTGTCATTTTATGCAATATCATTCAAAATTTATGCACGTATCTGACAGGAAACTGACGCCCTTCTGGCGAGAAACCCGTCCACTCCAAACGTTTCCGTCTGCCGTTCGCAATCTTCTTACGACGCTCGCGGAGTTACCCCGCACACCTCAATAACCTGCGATATCATTACGTAAGAGAGAAAGGAATCCTGTGGCGTTTGACCCGGTAAAAGAAGACTACCAGCGGCTTATCCTCCGCTTTGCTCGCACGCAAGTCGGCGACGAGGACAGCATTGCTACGCTGATGAAGGACTTCAACTGGCGATTCTCCAACGACCGCAATTCCCTCCCTCAAACCGACGAAGACCGCGCGTTCAATCTAGTTGCGCAAGCGGCCGAGATTGTTGATTATCGCCTGCCGTTTGTCGAGGAATCTCAGGCGCAGGCCCTTATCGACCAGGGAAAACGCCTCCTCAATCAGGCAATTCAACTGGACCCCAACTGTTTTGACGCTCAGCGCATGCTCCACGCCTCAAATAGCAGGCTTTTTGATGCCTACTACCAGTTCCTTGTGGAGAAGCTCCCCCAAGTAGAAGCCGCGTGCTATCAGAAGGCTCAAGAGTCCTCGCAGGGACTCCCCGCTGAGCAGGCAGAACTTGCCCAGAGGCTGGCAATCAACCCCTATAAGCGCTGGTTGGCAACGCTTTCTTCTCGCGCGCTTATCTGCGGCCGCAACAAAGACGCCATCGCATATGGCGAGAAACTCCTGGAGCTTGACGCCGCTGACGCAGCCGATGCTCGTTTTACGCTTGCGCTCGCATACGCAAAACTCGAGGACGAGGACGCCCTCGACAACCTCATGGACCAGTATCGCAAGCTTGATCCGCCTCGCGGGGCAGATGACCCGTGGATTTTACTGGCTCGCCTGGCTATTCACTTCAAGAAGCGTGAGCTGGTTGAGGCGGAACACTACCTTGACCTGCTGATTGAGCGCTATCCTGAGGCAACGCTTTGCTGTTTTGTGCAGAAAGATTTGCCCGAGGGAGAGTTTTCTCGCCTCAACGTGCTTCCCTACTCCGAGGACGAGCTCATCATTGCCATTGCAGAGGCAACGGTGCTGCTGCAAGAAGGAAATGACCTGATAGGACGTGGTGTTCTTGGTCGTTGGCTTGCAGATCAAATTAGGGCGAGAGACCCAAAGACCGTTGAGCTGGCAGAAAAAGAACTTCAAATGCAGGCAAATGCCTTGTTCGCTTCAGCCGATTCGTTCCCTGATGGTCCGGACGCTGCTCCTGGCGGTCCGGTCGGCCCCGGCTTCCCTGGCGGCCCCGGCTTCCCCGGAGGTCCCGCTGGTCCGCGACCAAGCGGACCGCATATCGACGGGCCAAATAATCCATACTCGGGTGGTGATGCAGAGTGATTAAGCATTCCGCTAACGATATGGTCAGTGAGCAGGTAGACCGCCTGGTAGCTAAGTGTGCACAAGAGAAGAACATCGTATCTGAGGCAGCTCTCTATGAGTTGAAGCTTGCGGTAGAAGCTTCGCCTGAAGACTTTATTTCTGACGAAGAAGAAAAGGCTTTTGCTCAATACGTCAATGTCATTGGCAAGTATCAGGCTGGAATTACTAAAGAAATTGATTCCGATGCAGACTTCTTTGCAAGTCGCATGGATCTGCTTAACTTCTTGCATAATCAGATGACAAATATTATTGAAAACCCAGCTCTTGCTAACACAAGCATTAACCTTGAAGCTCAGCGAATTCTTGCGCAGATCTCCAACAATCATCCTGCAGCAATCCTCAACGACCTACTTGACCTGCAAAAAGAATTTGACCCTATCTTTAGGCCAAAACTAGAGCAAGCAAAGCAAAATCACGACGACGCTTGGACCTGCGCTGAAGCTCGACCACTTTTGCGCCTCTACGCGCAGGTTGCCCAGGTTGCAACCGATTGCGCCTGCTTCAAGCTTTCCAAAAAAGCCTGTGAAGATCTCCTGTTCTTCTCGCCAACAGATTTGCTGGGTGCACGTTTTACC
>JAGZWL010000172.1:0-1482 GCA_018378955.1 Atopobium sp.
CAATACGATCAGCGACCATTCCACCAAGCGCTTTACCTGCAAATACACCAAGGATGCTCAATACAAGAAGTAGCATCTGACTCTTCCAGGGAAATGCCATAACCATGCCGGCATAGCTTCTAAGAGCTACTACAAGAGTGAGCAGTGCAATCGCAAGCAGTGTATTGGACGAAAACTTAGGAATATCAAATGCAACATTATGTACGTTCCAGTATTTCTTGTTGACCTTTTGGACCACAAGCGTAATAAGCGCACATAAGAACAACAGCACAAGGAGGGAAAACGCAATCTGAAGCCTTTCCATTTGAGCACTTTGCGTGCCTAAAAATACTCCAATTGCACCAGTTGCAATAAAGATTCCTGAAGGACCCGCGTGTTTTTGTGAGATGTTAAGTACAATCAGTCCGCCTGCACTATGGAAAAGGGCATTTCCAACTGCGAGTAAAAGAACTGCTAACCACTCGAGAAGTGCTACGGGAAACAAAGAAATCAAAACTCCAGCACCAACCAAAGCGTACGAAAGCAAGGCAGCATAAGAGTTCTTATCCAGCTTGTCAAGCACTATACCTACAGGCAGTTGCAATGTAAAAGCAACAATGTCGTACAGCAGAATACTCAGTGCAACAAACTCCAACGAATCTTGGCCAGACTCCCCCAACACTCGGCTTACCGCGCAGAGCATGGTAGATACGCATGCAAAGTCAACTACAAAGTGACATAACGCAAATGCAAAGGTAGTGACTTCTTTTTTTGGAAGAATCTGCTGTGTTGTGGACAAGGTTTTACCTGCGACGCCTTATGATCATAATAAATCCAACGACAGCCACAAGAACAACGACTGCGATCAAACTTGCATGAGAAGTAGCTAAACCAACTCTTGGTGTGGAAATAACATCAGCTTTTGCCATAACAGGAATCACGATTGCCATTACAAAAGCGCTGATAGCAAGCACAATTTTATGGGCTGATCCCAAACTAGAACGTAGATGACGATACAGTGACATAGTACCTCCTTCATCAACTTTTTAATATTTTACCAGCACACACGCCGCGCTCCAAATGTACTTCCGTAAACGGCATAAAAAAGCGCCCGACTAATGTGAACTGCCTCCCATTTCTTATGTCCAAGAAATGGGAGGCAGTTCATATGCGGTTGATTATGATTCTGCAGCGTGTTAGCGTCGGCTTTTAGACCTGGCCGCAAAATAGCGCAGCTTTGGTAGGTTCTGCCGAAGAATCGACATGTTCCTAATCAAGATAGCCAGGCAGCTAGGCGGTCGCACTACCCGATATGCATCTCTATGCATAAACTTCATCTAATATGCTTAAACATGAATAGACTTATATAAGAAATTTAACTATCGATAAATTCTGTATCTACGGAACACACCTAAGTCGGATATTCTGCTCAAATGTGGGCATATTACACACCTAATGACGATAATCTGCATGATTGAGGTATTTTCAGCGTCATGTATACGT
>JAGZWL010000173.1:0-1482 GCA_018378955.1 Atopobium sp.
CCAAAACGGCGCAGATAGGAATCACATCATGCAGAATAAAATTGTTGAACTTAAAGACGCCGTTGACAAAAACCTCGCCGTGATCAAGCAGGAAATAAGCTACCAGGCCAGTTACGGTAATGCCCAGCATAAGCGTGTGTTTGACCGTTGGCATCCATGGCTTCTGAGCAGTCTCGGGATGCTTGTAAGCCTGGAATAGCGCACCCCAGAAATAAGCAACAAGCAGCAGGTTAGAGATGTTGGTGAAGTAATACAAGAAAGAAACGCGGAAGTTCATTCGGAAGACGCCCGCAGAATCACACAGTACAAAGGTGCCAATCACAGCAATACATAGCTTAAAAATAAATGACGCTTTCTTAGATTTAATCAACGCAGTACCTCCTTCTGTAAAGCGAGAGGTCACTGTAAACCTAACGCGCCGCGACAAAAATACGTAATTCTCAGAGTTAACAGTTATGTTTCAAATGAAAAAGATTCAAAAAAATGCGGTCTTCTCACTTTTGGCGAGAAGACCGTGAAATGGCGAGAAAATCGCAGATGTCCAAGGTGTACAGGGTCAACTAGGACTGCATTACTGAAGCGCGTGCTTAATCACAAGAATTGGATGGTGTAGGAGCAGTCGAGGTCCTGTGGATTTCATGACCTCTTTAACGCGAGCGCGCATCTCTTTGCTATAGCAATGCGATTTGCATTTTGAGCAAAACGTCTTTGTCTCAATGTGAGGACAGCGGTCCACACGCGTATGCGCATACTTCTCAAGCTCAGCGCACTCGTCGCACAGAGGTTCATGGGCTTTGGTGCGATGGTACTTCTCGCAATAAAAACGAATCATGAGCGAAATAAGATCTTTTTCTTTTTGACGTTTCTGCGCAATTTCTTCAGGTGTCATCAGCTCACTCGTCCCCCATCAACGGTGTAAACAACATCTGCAATTCCCATGGTAGAAGCCCTATGAGAGACAAGAACCACGGATTTGCGCTCAGTTTCTTTATCAAGCGAGCGCAAGATAATTGCCTCGTTTAGGCTGTCCAGATTACTGGTTGGCTCGTCAAGCAGCATGAGTGGCGCGTCATGCAAGAATGCGCGAGCAAGGCCAATGCGCTGGCGCTCTCCGCCAGAAAGTGAGTCGCCAAGCTCTGCAACAGGCGTATCGTAGCCCTGAGGCAGCGTGGAAATGTACTCGTGAATTGAAGCCTTCTTGCACGCCTCAACAATCTCTTCATCCGTTGCGTCAAGCTTTGCAATGCGGAGATTGTTCTTAATGGAATCGTGATACAGATGCGTATCCTGCGTCATGTAGCTCTCAAGATCACGCAGGTTAGAGGTATTAACCTGCTCCAAAGGGGTTCCAGAAATTTCAATGGCACCAGGTGTTGCTGGCCAGAAACGCATCAAAAGTTTTAGCAGCGTAGACTTGCCTGAGCCGCTCTTTCCCACAATTCCCACGATCTTATCGGTAGGAATATCCACGGAAATGTTGTC
>JAGZWL010000174.1:0-1474 GCA_018378955.1 Atopobium sp.
ATAATGAACTCAATTTAAGGCCACGTAAGCGTCTGGGTTGGAAGTGCCCTTGGGAAGTCTACCATCACCAAACGTTGCACTTGCTTTGACAATTCAAGTCCAAAACCCATGTGATTATGTGCCTTTCGGCACATAATTACCCTACTTTTGGATTAAGCGGACACATAATTACCCGGGTTTTGGATCAATCGACCCTGAAAAATCTACGAAGACAGCCAGTAATTGTGCAGTTGAATCGTTTTGGACCCTTCGACTCTATCATATGAATAATATGAACGTTATGAACGTTTAACCTCAGCAAAACATAAATAATTTTGCACAAAATAAACACAAATAGATTACAATCAGTTAAAAGCACTGAGCTCGTTTCGTCGCGTCGCAGGACCGCGTGCGTTCGAGTTTGTACTGTTGTGTTCCAGGATCACATGGACGTCGCAGTTTGTTGTGTCAGTTTGTTGTGTCAGTTTGTTGTGTCAGTTTGTCGTCACGCGTTTTGTTGAAAGGGGTTTTGTATGCCTGTTGTTGAGTTTTTTGTAAACGTGTTATCAACACCAGCCATCCTAGTTGGCCTTGTTGCCTTGCTAGGTTTGGCACTCCAAGGAAAGCCAGTTGAGGACCTTATCAGAGGTACCCTCAAGACTATCGTTGGCTTCCTTGTTCTTTCTGCAGGCGCAGGTTTCCTGCAGACCGGTTCCCTCCTTGCCTTTGGCGAGATCTTCAACTTCGCCTTTGACATGCAGGGTGTCGTTCCAAACAACGAGGCCGTTGTCTCTCTGGCACTTGGCGAGTTTGGTCAGGCAACCGCAATCATCATGTGCATCGGCATGGTCCTGAACATTGTCCTCGCACGTTTTTCTCGCTTTAACTACATCTTCCTCACCGGCCACCACACTCTCTACATGGCAGCTATGCTCGCCATCATCCTGCACGTCGGCGGCCTTTCTGGCTGGATGCTTTACGTCTCCGGCGCATGCCTGCTTGCTTTGATTATGGTTCTGTCTCCTGCATACTGCCAGCCAACCATGCGCAAGGTTACCGGCAGCGATTCCGTAGCACTTGGCCACTTCGGCGGCGCTGGTTATTGGCTTGCTGGTATGGTCGGTAAGCTCTTTGCTTCCGATCGCGAGAATAGCACCGAGAATATCAAGTTCTCAAAGCGCCTCATCTTCCTGCGCGACAACACCGTTTCCATCGGCCTGACCATGATCGTCATGTTTTTGGTTATCACCGGCGTTGCCGTCAGCCGTGGCCTTCTAACCCTGGTACCTGCAGGAACTACCGCTGCAGAGTTTGCCTCTAACCCACAGTATGCGGGCCTTCAGCACCTCGGCGACCTGCTGAACATTGGTACCGAGACCACCACTAACTGGATTGTCTGGGCATTTACCCGCGGTCTTTCCTTCGCTGGTGGTGTTTACATCATTCTGTCTGGTGTTCGTCTGATCATTGGCGAGATTGTTCCTGCATTCAAGGG
>JAGZWL010000012.1:0-21441 GCA_018378955.1 Atopobium sp.
TCCTCGAGGGTGTTCCTCAAGCCAATCAGCAAGAAGTCGCAGGTCATCTTTGAGGAACTGCGCCCACTCCTTGCGGTAAATAGTTGATGCGGGATGCATAGTTGGCAGCACGCTAAAAGCGCCTATCTGGTAAAACTTGCCACGCAGCTCCGTCACGCCCTTATCGGTATGCATGACAAACTGTGTTGCAAAATTACCCAAGCAAACAATAACGTCTGGTTTAATAGCACGAATCTGATTACGAAGATACGGAGAACATTCCTCCACCTCGGCTACCTTGGGATTTCTGTTTGAAGGTGGTCGGCATTTGACCACATTAGAGATAAAAACATCCTGGCGAGAAAGGCCAACTTCTTCTAACAACGCATCAAGCTTCTTGCCCGATACGCCTACGAAAGGTTGACCGCTTAGGTCCTCGTTTTTACCAGGAGCTTCTCCCACAATCATGACGCGGGCCGTGGGACTTGGGCCACCAAACACAATGTTGGTGCGTGTTTCCCACAGCGGACATTTCTTGCAATCAGTTATCTGCTTGCGAATCTCGTCAAGCGTGACTGCCATTAGATGTACACCTTATCGAGGCGCGCACCAAAGTTGCAAACTACCTCGTAATTGATGGTCTCGCGAAGGTCAGCCATCTCATCCGCGGTGATTTCTTGGTCGCCGTCTTTGCCAATGAGGGTAACCACGTCACCATGGCGAATCTCGTGTGCAGGCTTATTAGCGTGTGTACCTGCGGTATCAACAGCAATCATAAACTGATCCATGCAGATATTACCCACCTGGCGGACACGGTCTCCGCGCGTCAAAACGTCCATGCGGTTAGAAAGGCTGCGTGCAAGACCATCGGCGTAGCCGATAGGCACCGTAGCTACCTGGATGTTATTGCGAGGAACGCGCCACGTCATGCCGTAGCCAACGCCGTCTCCAACAGCTGGATACACCACGCGCGTCACACGACCGCGCACGCTCATAACGGGCTGCAGGTCAATGCGGGGAATGGTGAGCTTGCTTGGGTGAAGTCCGTACAGACCAATGCCCACGCGAACCATATCGAACTGAATGTCTTTGTGCAGAACAGTGCCAGGGGTGTTATCAGCGTGAACCAAGCCCAGCTCATAGCCCGCGTTTTTGAGTGCCGTAACCGCTTCAATAAAGCGATTAACCTGCAGGTCAAAGTCCCAGTTGTCGAGCACGTCGGCCGTGGCAAAATGCGTAAACGTACCAGCACATTCAAGACCCCTGTGGAAATCAATAGAGCCGCGTACCTCAAGAAGATCTTCTCGCCTGACGCCAATGCGGGTCATGCCGGTATCGATGGCCAGGTGATAGCGACCAACCTTATTAGCTGCAGCAGAAGCCTCGCCGTAGGCGAGCGCGAAGTCCACCGTGTAGACGGACGGCATAATGTCAAAGCGGACGAGGTCTGGAATGGAAGTGACCGGCGGCTCAGAAAGCACCAGAATGGGGTTATCAATGCCGGAACAGCGCAGCTCAACACCCTCATCGACTGTTGCAACGGCAAACTGATCAGCACCCACGGACTGCATGGCTTTAGCGCACTGAGCAGCACCGTGACCGTATGCGTCAGCCTTAACCACACACATCATTTTGACACCGCGGTTAAGCTGGGCCTTAAACGCCTTTACATTGTGGCGGACGGCAGAAAGATCAATCTCTATCCAAGCCCATCTATCCTGGGGATATGCCGACATTAGACTCACCTACTCCGCAGCTTCTTCAAAGTCCGCCATAGGGAATGCAATCTGCTCCTCAAGTGCGTCGGAAGCAAGGCCAATAACGTCACAGATGTCGCCCGCCATAGCTCCACGTACACCGAACTTCTCGGCAGCTAGCTGACCTGCGTATGCGTGAACCTCACAGGCAAGTGAGCAGAAGGTTGGCAGGTCATCAACTTGACCAGCAACCTGAGCCAAGCGGCCAGCAATAGTACCAGCAAGAACGTCGCCAGAGCCAGCAGTTGCCAACGTAACGGGACCAGGCTTTGGCAGCACGGCTTTCTGAACGCCAACGCAGCCAGTTGCGGTTCCCTTAGCAACAATGACCAGCTCAGAGCCACCGTCTGCCCAGACAATCTTGCGAGCAGCCTCAAGCTGGCCCACCAGGCTTGCAGGAGGATTATCTACCTGGTTGACCAGGCGACCAAGCTCGCGACGATGCGGCGTCATGATAAGCGGAGCGGTACGACGAGTGAGCTCGGGGAAATCTGGAAGGTTGTTATTGGTGAGGCGAGCAATGCAGTTGAGCGCGTCGGCGTCAACAATAACGGGCAGCTCAGAGTCAAGCAGCGCGGAGGTGACCTTGACGGTTCCGCCAGAGACGCGCATGCCAGGGCCAACCAGCGTAACGGTGCGCATGGCGGCAAGCTGTAGCACCAGCGGAGCTGCTTCCTCGGTAAACACGCCCTCAGCGTCGCACGGGAGGCCAATAACGGGAACCTCTGGCAACATCATCTGAACGCAGCTGACAATGGCCTCAGGAACTGCCAGCGTAACATAGCCAGCACCCGCACGAGCAGCCGCCTTAGCAGCAAAAACAGCAGCTCCGGGGAAGCGGCTTGAACCACCAACCACCAATACGGAGCCACGAGAGTATTTATCGCAGTCGTTGAGCTGGGCAGGAACAGAAGCAAGATAATCTTCCAGGTCAACGCGCCAGGCAACAGGATCTGCCTCAACAACCAAGCGCTCAGTTTGCTCAGCCAGAGGAGCTACAACAATGGAACCGCAAACGTCGCGGCCTGCGTCTGCAATAAGGCCGGGCTTGAGCGCAATCATGGTAACGGTAACGTCAGCAACAACACACGCGCTTTCTACCTGGCCCTTCTGCGCAGAAAGGCCACTTGGAACATCAACGGAAAGCACGCGAGCGCCGGACTGATTGAGACATTCAATCCAAATATCAAACGGAGCACGGACCTTGCCGTGGAAGCCGGTGCCCAGCATGCAATCAAGCACCACGTCAGCCGTTGCCAGTAGGTCAATCAGCTCCTGGCGAGAAGGGCCAACAAGCACGGAAACTCCCGCGCGAACGGCGCGCTGCGCCATCTGACGTGCAAGATCGCCGGAAATCTGATCAGGCTCAAGCGGAGTGACTACCTTAACGTTGCAGTTTCTAGAGCGCAGCGCTTCTGCTGCCACCCAGCCATCTCCACCGTTATTGCCAAGACCTACGAGGATGACAACGTTAGAGATGTCCCCTCCCATGCCAAGGGCCTCTTGAGCAGCAGCGTAACCTGCACGGTGCATGAGCTCGGAAACGCTCACGCCCACGCGTGTCAGCGCAATCTCTACACGCTTGATGTCCTCAACATTTAGTACCGGCTGCATAACTTACTCCTCGGATTTAACAACATCATCAAAGGTTGTCTCAATTATAGGTTCTTGCACGCGCTCAAGCTCATCCAACACAGAACGAGCTTCTTTGAACGAACGTGCCAGCTCTTGGGCAGCATCTTCCTTTTGATCTACCTTAGGTTTTACGGCGTTGGTCACCGCAACCGCATTGGCTACCGCCACGTCTCTGGTGTACGAGATAGAAAGCGCAATCTCCTGCACGCCCTGCTCGGCCGCAATCTCTGCAGCCTTGCCCGCTAGACGAGCCTGTGGCCTACCCAGCTGATCTCTCTCAACAGACACATCCTGAAAACCAATACCAGACGAGAAGCCCGTTCCTAAGGCTTTGAGCACGGCTTCTCTTGCCGCAAAGCGAGCAGCATAGTGCTCCGCAGGGCGAGCAGTGCGCTCACAATACGCACGCTCGGCATCGGTGAACATACGGCAAATAAAGTGAGGGCGCCTCTCAATTGCCTGCTGCATGCGGGCAATCTCAAGCATATCTACACCTATTCCTGCCAGTGCCATCGTATCCCCTGGATCTATCTGCGCTTAAGCGCTGAGCCTATACTCCTCGAGTGCATCGAGCACAATCTGATTTGCCTGCTGACAGAGCTCATCGGTTGGAGCTTCTGCAAGAACGCGCACCAGAGGCTCTGTTCCGGAAGCGCGGACCAACACGCGACCATTGCCCTCAAGGAACTTCTCGGCAGCTGCAACTGCGTCGTTAACCTTAGGAGACTGCATAGCAGCCTCTTTGTCGGTGACGCGAACGTTAACCAACTGCTGTGGATATAGTGTAACGGGACGAGTCAGCTCAGAGAGTTTCTCGCGCTCTGCTCGTAAGACCTCCATAATACGAAGGCTAGTCAAGATGCCGTCACCGGTCTTAGCAAGATCGCCAAAGATGATGTGACCACTCTGCTCGCCGCCCAGACTGTATTCGTTTTCGTTCATGCAAGCGTAGACGTACTTATCGCCCACGTTGGTCTTCTCGTAAGAAAGGCCAGCGTCATCAAATGCCTTGAACAGGCCAAAGTTGCTCATAACGGTGGTGACCACAGTCTGCTTTGCCAGGCGGCCATACTTGTTGAGGTAGGTGCCGCAGACGTAGAGAATCAGGTCTCCGTCAACCACGTGGCCGCGCTCGTCAACCGCCAGGCAGCGGTCAGCATCGCCATCGTAGGCAAAGCCCACGTCAAGGCCGTTCTGAACCACAAAGCGCTGCAGCTGGTCAATATGAGTGGAGCCACAATCAACGTTGATGTTGAGGCCGTTTGGTGCGTTATTGATAACATGCGTCTCGGCGCCCAGAGCGTCAAAAACAGGGCGAGCAACGCTAGAAGCTGCGCCGTTAGCGCAATCCAGGCCAATCTTCAGGCCCTGGAGGCTAAAGCCGCAGCTTGCAATAAGGCTGGAGATGTAGCGGTTACGACCCTGCATGTAATCAACCGTGCGGCCAATGGCGTCACCCGTTGCCAGAGGAACGTCAAACTCACCGTCAATATAGGACTCTACCTGCTCAAGGACGTCCTCGTCCATCTTGTAGCCCTCTTTATTGACCAGCTTGATGCCGTTATCGGTGAATGGGTTGTGGGACGCAGTAATCATGACGCCGCAGTCAAAGCCGCCGTCAACTACCTCGTAGCTTACGCCAGGTGTAGGAATAACGTGCAGCATGTACGCGTCAGCGCCGGAAGCAACCAGGCCCGAGACAAGCGCGGACTCAAACATGTAGCTTGACCTGCGGGTATCCTTACCAATAATGATGCGAGCCTTGCGAGACTGCTTAGCTCCGTAATACCAGCCAATGAAGCGGCCAATTTTGTATGCGTGATCGACGTTCAGACCCTCGTTTGCACGGCCTCTAAAGCCGTCGGTTCCAAAGTACTTCATAAGCGTCTCCTAGCTGCGAATGTAGTGTTGTCGGGTGGAGAGCAACTTGCGCGCGAAGCGCCAGCGAACTACTCGACAGGTGGGGCTTCTCGCCAGATGGCGAGAAGAACGTGCGGACTAAAGCGGTTGAGCAAATATGCAAAATGCAACCATTTAAAAGTATACAAAAAAGAGACCTGCCGATATACAACAGGTCTCTTTGTGAGGACTTTTTTGGGGTCCAGCGGCCTTAGCGCTTGGAGAACTGAGGACGCTTACGAGCCTTCTTCAGACCGTACTTCTTACGCTCGACCGCACGAGAATCGCGGGTGAGGTAGCCGGCCTTCTTAAGGTCATCACGATACTCGCCAGCCTCGAGAAGAGCGCGAGCAATGCCCAGGCGAAGAGCGCCGGACTGACCGTTGATGCCGCCGCCATCGCAGTTTGCGAGGACGTCGAAACGACCAAGAGTATCAGTAATGCGGAGAGGTGCGGTTGCGTTGTCTACGAGCTGCTGGCGACCAAAATACTGGACTGCCTCGCGGCCGTTAACGGTAACCTTACCAGTTCCAGGAACAAGACGAACACGAGCGACGGCCTCTTTACGACGGCCGGTGCCGGTGTAAACAGCGGTGTTATCTGCCATCGTTTAGCCCTCCAGCTCAATCTTGACGGGATTCTGTGCAGCATGTGGGTGCTCAGCGCCGGCGTAAACCTTAAGCTTCATACCCTGCTTGCGACCAAGAGTGGTCTTAGGAAGCATGCCCTTAACTGCGTGCTCAACAACACGCTCTGGGTGCTTCTCCATCTCTTCCTTGAAGGAAGTGATCTTCAAGCCACCAAGGTAGCCGGAGTGACGCCAATACTCCTTGTGATCAGCCTTAACACCAGTAAGGACGATCTTGTCTGCATTGATGATGACAACAAAGTCACCAGTATCAGCGTTTGGGGTGTACTGTGGCTTGTTCTTACCACGAAGAATCATGGCAGCCTTTGTAGCCAGACGACCGAGCGTTGCGCCCTCAGCGTCGATGAACACCCACTTGCGCTCGACTTCGCCAGCCTTGGCGAACTGAGTCGACTTCTTCACTTGACTCCTCCTACGAATTACGAGTTGATAACCCCTGGACGGGTCATCGATGCTTTTTCTTGTCAGAGATTACGGGGCTCTGTGGAAAAGCCTTAAAAGTATACTCCACTCTTTAGCAGTTGTACGCGGGAATTTTTGTTGCTTCACGAATGCAACAATTCGTTCAAATTTGACGGGTTTCTCCACATTGCAAAGCCGTCCACAGCACACGCCACGAGTGCGCCGGGTTTCTCGTCAGAAAAGACCGCGGATATGCGCGTAACAGCGCTGTCCGCGGTTACTTTTTTGCCGAAACTGAAGTATTATCAGCGTAGATAACTTGCGCCGCTTGGCGGTGCTACTCAAGCGCCGATTGCGGCGCCGCAAACCGAGGAGCGACTATGCCCAGCATCTACACCGTCACGCTCAACCCCGCTCTGGACAAGACCGTCCAGGTGCCAAATTTTGCCGTTGACCAGGTGAATCGCATCACGTTGCTCAGGCAGGACGCGGGCGGCAAGGGCATCAACGTCTCCAAGGTTATCGCTAAACTGGGCGGAGAGTCTACCGCCATCGCCGTTCTTGCAGGTCAAACCGGCAAATGGATCGCTGACACACTTGGCGAGAATAACATCAAGGTCCAGGCAATTTCTGTTCCTGGCGAGACGCGCACCAACCTTAAGGTTGTTGATACCGAGGGCGGCACCAATACCGACATTAACGAGCCTGGCCCCGAGGTCACCGACACCATGCTTGACCAGGCGCTTGCTGACTTGATTGCCAAGACTTCCGCTGGCGATATTGTGGTTCTCTCCGGCAGTCTCCCCCGCGGAGCTGCCTCAGATACGTATGGCCGCTGGACTCGTGCTTTGCGCGACGCCGGGTTGAAGGTATACCTGGACGCTGACGGCGCGGCCCTCTCGGCTGGCCTTGAACAGAAGCCGTACTTCACCAAGCCAAACGATCACGAGCTCTCCGCCATGCTTGGCCGTGAGCTTGCCGACGTAGACGCGATTGCCGCTGCCGCATCCGAGATTGTTGCTGGTGGCATCGACACGGTCTGCGTTTCCATGGGCGGCAACGGCGCCGTCTACGCTACGGCCAACGAGGTTTGGTATGCAGGTCCAGTAAAAGTCCAGGTAGGAAGTACTGTCGGTGCCGGTGACTCCGTTGTGGCGGCGCTTGCCTTTGCGGATGCACAGGGTCTCTCGACAGAAGACGCGCTGCGACTGGCCATGGCCACGGGCGCCGCAAACGTCATGGAGAGCGGAACTCAGGCGGCGGAGCGCTCGGTTGTGGATTCGCTTATCGAGAAAGTGCAGCTCACGCGCCTGCGCTAACGTGCGGGATGCGAACGCGGGTGCATTGTGGGTGCGAGGGTGCGCGGGGAGCTGCGGGTGCACCGAGTTTCTCGCCAGGCGTGCGCCTTAACAGCATGCGCGCCTGAAAAGTGCAAAGAATCTGTATTTTGAATACAGATTCTTTGACAAAATCAGGCAAATCCACAGTTTCTTTTACCTTTTTAGGCAAAATTTACAGAATCTTTGATGAAATCAGGCGCGTGAAAGATAGACTACGTAGCTCTAAATTTTGAGCCTGAAAGCTGCATCATGTCTGAGTGAATTTACTCAGACACGGCGAGAAAAACCGGCAAAACCACTCAGACTTGGTGCACTTTTCCGGCAAATCATTCAGACATGGCGAGAAAATCAGGCGCGCATAACGTCTCGCTTGCAATGTCGCGCGCATAACGTCTCGCTCGGAGCACCGTCATGCAAAAACGTGCGCGGTCTTTCCGCAGTTACTCAGTGGTGCCCGCGGTCTTCCTGCGGTTGCATTCGAGCTTCCAGCCAATTATCCAACCAACTGCAAGAACGTAATTCTCGATAGCACCAACCAAATTTACCGACTCGTGAGCGCTCAAAAAATGAATGAAATGATTGGTTCCAATTCCAATACCACCCAGAATCAGCGCGAGCAAAATCGCACGTAGATAGACCCAATCGTAGTGGAAACACGTGGTAACCAAAATGATGAGCACCGCGAGATTCCAAAAACCAATCTCTCGCTGCCAACCGGTCGAAATACCATAAGCGGCATTGCTTCCCATGTACTCGGGAGCGACAATTTGCAGAATCGCCGCACCAGTCATTGCAACGATAACCAGCGCAAACATTACCTTCAAAAACTTATTCATTGGTGTCTTCAAAACAAACTCTTTCCGTATCAATTTTGTTTTGTGCTCAGACAGACGTTTGTAGATTTTGGAGCTCGATTAATCCAAAAGTCTACTCAATAAAACTCTTAATCTCTTCGAGGCGCTCAAGTGCAACTTGGCGGCCTGTCAGGTACAGAGACAACAGGGCCTCACCGGACTTCTCGTTAACTTTAACTTCAACTGGCTCGGGAGGCTCAAGCACCAGCACTCTACCCTCTTCCTCCAGCTCAAAGAGCTGTTTGCGCTGATCCATGTAACGCTCGGCGCGAGAAGCCAGCGCAGCTTCAAAGTACGGATATGAGGAATAGAGCTGTGAGCGAATGGCAATCTGCTCGTTGACGTCGGTTTTTACGAAGTTCCTGTCCTGCGTGACAATGACCAGCGCTTTCTTTGCTGGCGTATGGTCAGGTACGTCAACCGCACGCTCTGCTTTTCCGTCGGGCAGGCCAAGCGCCGCCGCAAAAGGAATTGAATCGGTAGTTCCGCCGTCCAAATAACGATGTCCGTCCAGCTCAACCATGCGAGAAACCGTTGGCATCGACGCGGACGCTCGGACCATGGTCACGTCTTCCGGAAACTTTTTTACGTGCAGATACGCCGGTGTGCCAAACGTAACGTCGGACGCCACCGCGTACATCTGCATGGGATTTTGATTGAACGCCTCGTTATCGCAGGGGTCCAAATGGTTTTGGATCTCATCGAACATAAAATCCGCACCCGCAATGTCGCCAGTGGTAATCAGTGAGCGAAGCGAAAGAAAGCGAGGGTCGTCCCTAAAGGCCAGCATAATGCGCATGGCGCGGCCCATCTGTTTGGACCTAAAGCTTACGGCGTTGATAGCGCCCGCGGAAACTCCCCACACGCTCTCAAAGTTGGTGACACCCTTCTCGCGAAGCACGTCAAGAATTCCAGCGGTAAAAATGCCTCGATAACTGCCGCCTTCTAAAACAAGCGCAGTTGAAGATAGGTGCGCGGACTCCTGGCGCGCGCCGCCGTTCTGCGAGAGTTTTTGCTGCTGATCGTCCATAACAACCTCCGAACTTTGTTATTCAGAGTGTACCCAATTTCTGCCCGGCCGCCCGCCCGGTTTTCCACACAAAAAAGCGCCTGAATATCAGGCGCTTTACATGCACGTTATATTTTTCTGGCGAGAAACCCGTCGGCTTTGCAACTCGGTCGGCGCCGCAGGCTCTTCCCCTACTTGCGAACCTTACGAGAAGCAGCAACAAAACCAAGGCCGCTTACTGCAAGAACAGAAGCTGGAACTACAACATCTGCGATACCAGTTGCAGGGAGTACGGACTTCTTCGCTGGTGTTGGTGCAGGAGCTGGAGCAGGAGCTGGAGCAGGCTCTGGCTCTGGCTCTGGCTCTGGTGCTGGAGCTGGAGTTGGATCAGGGGTTGGAGTTGGAGTTGGAGTTGGAGTTGGATCAGGAGCTGGGATGCGAACAAACTCAACGTTAATAACCTCATCGAACTCCATTGCTGTAACCCAATGGCCCTTAACGGTAACAGTGCCATCGCCGTTATCGACAATGACTACACCGTCAGCGTTACCAACCCTAAACCCCTCTGGAATTGGGTTAGTGATATCAGGAAGGAAGTATGCATCTTCAGGAGCATATGGGTTAACTGTTGGGTCTGTGAGTTGCTCTCTGGTTGGTGCAGGAATAGGAGTTATGCCAGTAGTAGCAGTAGCACCAGTGGTACTTGTAGGAGCAGACGTTGTGCCCTCTGCCAGCGCAGATGCTGGAGCAAGTGCTAACGCGGCTGCAAGAGCAGATGATGCGATACATACCTTTAAGTTCTTCATGTGGCTTTTGCGCAAATTTTTATGCACCAGACGGGTGATCAGATACACAAAAATTTTTAGCGCATTCCTTTCTGATATGGATTATTTAGTTTCTCCGTAAGCAGATACTATCATATACATACTGAACAAATGTCGCGTCTGGTCGACATATTCCGTGAACGCACAAAAAAAATTTAAACAACCTTTAAAACTATTTTCCAAAAGTTTGATAACATTTCTGCAGGTAAACTATTACGCAACTGAGAGTTGACAAATTTCCAACTCAACTTGGTGGTGTGCAATCGATGCAGTTTTTAGAGTAATAGCCATCACATGTGAATCCCACCACATCACCAACAGAAAGGAACAACCATGTTACTGAGCGAGAAAATCATGAGCCTCAGAAAGCGTAATGGTTGGTCACAAGAAGAGCTTGCACAGCAGCTTGGCGTTTCAAGACAGTCAGTTTCTAAATGGGAGTCTATGGCTTCCATGCCTGACATTCAAAAGATTATGTCCATGAGCGAGCTCTTTGGCGTTTCTACAGACTACCTACTCAAAGACGAGCTTGAAGAGCTTCCAGCCACTGCCATCGCTGTTGATTATGCGGCCTCTTCGGGGCAGGTTGACTCTTCGGATCCCGCTGCCGCAAGCACCGTAGGCAGCACCACGGACAGCACTGACGGCGGCACCGTTGGCGAATCTTCCACTGACAACGCATCTACCAGCAAAACTGTGGCACCGAAGCTCAGCGTTTCTCTCGACACAGCCACCGAATACCTGGATGCAATCGCACGAACTTCTCGCCCCACGGCAGGTGCAATTACCCTCTTTATCCTGGGGCCCGCGCTTCTTGTCTCGCTTGCAACATACAGCGAAGACGCGCTTTACTTTGATCCGATGCACATTTCTCCAGATGCGATGGGTATCGCAGGCATTTGCATCATGATGCTCTTCATTGCTGCGGGCGTTGGCCTGCTGATTCTCCAGGACATGAAGCTCGCGAAGTTTAAGCAGCTCAAGGAGGCCTCTCTCGAGCTCCAGTACGGTGTCGAAGCCGCCGTTCGTAGACGCGCCGAGTCAACCGAATCGTTGCGCTACATGCAACAAGCCGCCGGCGTCTGCCTTACCATCCTGAGCGCAATCCCCTTCCTTATTGCCTCGTACTATGGGACTGGCCTCATCTTTGCCCTTGGCTTCTTCGTGGCAGCAATTCTGGTTTCTCTTGGCGTTTACCTGCTGGTTTACTCGGGAATCATCAGAGATGGCTATAGGGTTCTTCTCCAGGAAGGCGATTTCTCTCACGACGAGAAAAGCAACAAGAGAGACTCCAAATCCGCAGCATTGAAGTACAGGCCAATTGCCAGGGCGTATTTTGGCACCATTACCTTGCTGTACGTGGGCTATAGCTTCATCACCAAGGACTGGAAAAGTTCCTGGATTATCTGGCCTGTTTCCGCGCTCCTCTACCACATCATCATCAGCATCCTGAACGCTCTGAAGAAAAAGTAAGCGCGACCGTCAGATCGCGATCGCTCGGACGCACGGCAGACACGCAGGTCGGAGGCGCTGGTCAGGTGCGACTCGCAAGAGCTCGGTCTTCTCGACAGGCCGAGCTCTTTGCGTATAGCTTGGCGAAGGTTCCTTTGAGCCTGAAAACTGCATCATGTCTGAGTAAATTTACTCAGACATGATGAGAGAAACCGGCAAAACCACTCAGATATGGTGCACTTTTCCGGCAAATCGTTCAGACTTAGCAAGAAAATCAGGTTCCATGAGAGCGCTCATGGAAGGGTAACCTTAGGCACGCTTTAAAGTCTGCCTGAAAAGTACAAAGAATCTGTGTTTGGGACACAGATTCTTTGTAGAAATTAGGCAGAATCCACCGATTCTTTTACGTTTTCAGGCAAAAGTTACAGATTCTTTGCAGAAATAAGGCGCAGCTACAAGGTCCAAAATCAGTTGCAACTTTATCCGCGACGAGATGCCTGGTACTTCTCGAAAGCAGCTTTGTATTTCTGCTCCTCTTTCTTGAACATGGCGTTGAAAAACAGGGTAGTTACCAGAAGAATGACCAGGTACAGCGCAGTAAAAGACATCCAAGCCTGAGCCATATTTGGCACCCATCCTCCAATGAGCGCCATCGCCACAAGCGTTGGGAACAGGCAAACGTTGAAGCCAAGAAACCTGTGAAGGTAGCTGAGCTTAGTAATCAGAGGCTGATAGTTGAACCAAATCTGCTGGTAAATCCCCGACAGGACGCCGGCGGCGATCAGCGTAAGAAGTATGATGTTATTTTGCCTGTCACCATAATTGGTTGCCAGCGCAATGACGCCATACACAAGCGAGATGCCGGTGAAGCATATCGCGCCACCTGAAATACCTTTGCACATGATTTGACCTACTGTTTTATTGAGTCCCTCATCAAATTCTTGCTGAGTCTTTCGCTCAATTCCTTGCCAGTTTTGTGATTCGTTGCGTTCCATAATGTTCCCTTCTCTGGGATAAAACTGCTGTTAAAGTGTGGTTCGAGTGGTGTTTGGCGCTCGGCACCGGGAGCGATGCGCGAGAAAACCCTCTATCCCCTACACAATTCCAATGCGTCGTTTGATTTCGGCGGCATACTTTCTTGAAGCAACGAGGGTTTTCTCGCCAAGCGACAGCAGCATGCGGCCGGAACCTGCGGGTTTGATGCCCGTAACCTGATCCAAATTGACCAGTTCCTGTCGAGAAGTGCGCACAAACGCCGTGTCTTTGAGCGCGTCCTCGAGCTCGGTCAAGCGACTAGAACTTTCCAGAGTCTCCCCGTTTACCAGGTGAATCAGTGTCACACTGCCATCCGTCTGAATCCATGCAACATCCGCGAGAAGAACGACGCGCCTGTTGATGGTGCCGGGAACGTATCCAGTCATCTTTCCGTCAACCATCTGGAGCTGGCGGACAATTCCCGAAACGCGCGGGTCATCGGGGCCGCTCAAGATGGTCACTTCGATTTGCGCGCGACCCTTTTCTTCAACTACACGAATTTCCATGACACTTCCAAACAACTTACTTGACCTAACGTTTCGTTTTCTTGCTGCAGCGGAACTGCTCCCCGCTTGCTTCCTTGCCTTAAGGCATCTTTAGAATAACGGTTGCAGCTCTTATGCGGGACTTCGCGTCACTCAAATGCACTAACTGGCTCGTGAAATGCAATCTTTGCGCTTTAGGCATCGGCTGTGCTCTTGAATACCGCTTTACGCGCCCAATTGCGCCCCAAGCTCGCACTTGTGAGCACCCACGAGCGCCTACACAAAAAGCCGCCCTCAAAATGAGAGCGGCTTGAAGTTACCGTGCGCTATGCCTGCGAGCGTGTCGACCTCGCCGCAGCTTAGTTCTTAGCTGCGTGAAGCTTGAGCGTGCCCAGCGCAAAGAGAACTGCTGCGCCGCCCGCAATAGCAAACATCAGTGTGTTCTGCAGTGCGTCGTCGCCAGTATAAGGGGTGCGAGACTTACGAGGCTTAGGGACAACAGGGTTGGTGGTGGTATTGGTATCTGTGTCGATAAGACCATCGCTGACGTGAGCGGTGTTTACAACCGTGACGTCCTTCTCGCCCTTGTTGACCTTGACCTGGAAGGTAACGGTGAGTGTGTCGCCCGAAGCAACGTTCTGAGTCCAAGTTACGGTGCGCGTAGCTGGGTCGTAGGTGCCGCCATTATCAGCAGAGCCATCAACGTAAGTTGTGTGCTCTGGGATGACATCGGTGATGGTGACATCGCGAGCAGTGTTGGTGGTGTTGGTATAAGTTACGGAGTACGTGAGCACCTGACCAGCAGTTACCTTGTTGCCGTCGATAGAGTTACCCTGACCGTCCAGGACATCCTTCTTTGGCTGAGGCAGAACTACCCAAACGCCAATGAAGTGAGCGTTTTTGTGGTCAATGACCTCGGAATCGTGATCGTAACCGATAAACACCCACGTTCCATCCGGAGTCTCTACGCGAGTAACGCCACCAAGAGGCTGATCAGGGGTAACGGTGGTTCCGTTAGGAATTCTAGTCTGCTTGCCAGGAAGCAAATCCAGGACCTCCTGAGGAAGCTCCCTGTTAGGAGTGCCGCTTACAAACTCGTGGGTCTTCTCGTACAGAAGCTCAGTGGTTACCTTATTGGAGTGAGCAACGTTTCCGTCGACAACCTGTGTGAGCTCGTTATCAATGTTGGAGCCGTCTGTCTCTACCTTACTGTTGGTAACAGTCTTGTAGGTAATAACAAACTTCTTGCCGCCATTTGCCTTGGTGAGCAGGTGATCCTTGATGTTGACCGTAACCTTCTGGCCGTCAACAGCAACGGTATAGTCAGTGCCCTCAGTGAGGGTCTGACCGTCAAAGCTTACGGTAAGGCTCTGGAAATCAAGGCGCTCGTCAAAGGTGTCAACCATGCTCATCGACTTAATCTTGCCGATGGTATCAATGCCCTGCCTTGGCAGCGTAAAGGTGCCGGTATAGGTAATGGTTTCTCCGGCCTTAGCAGGAGCCTGCTCTGGATCAACTGCCTTTACTGGAGCTGGAGTAATTGCCTCGGTGTATACGCCAAAAAGACTGCCGCTGGTAGCCGCGCTGGTGGACTCAAACGTCATGCTGTTTGACTTGGACTTAACAGCAAAACCTGCAAGGTTCTTCTCCTGGTCAGGACCAGAAGTTCCACGAACAGGATTCCAGGTAATCTTATTACCACTTGTGGTCTCAACAAGAATGTTCCTGTTGTTCATAACAATGCTATCGATGGTGCTATTGGCGTTAATAAGCGAGAAGGTCTCATTTGCGCCAGTGTCGCCGACAACGTCAATATCACTTGGCTGCATAACAAGCTTGAGATTACAAGGAGTGCCATCGGTGTACTTAAGCTCTACTGTTACGTTTGCGTTGATTGCGTAGGACTTGAACATATCAGCAGTATAGCTTGGGTGATTCACGTCAATGTAGTCCATAATCTGGAAGGACTTAGTTCCCCAGTTCTCATCAACGGTCAAAAATGCAACATCAGTCTTATTAGGGTTGTTGTAATCTGCATTGGCGTTCTTAAGGGTAAGGTCCAGCGAGTTAATGGTGACATAAACGTCAACGGACTTGCCGTCAACGGTGCCAGCGTTAGAAAACTTCAGCGAAAGAGGCTGGTTATACTGCTGGTTGGAACCGTCTTTAGTTGGCTGAACAACAAAAGCTGTTGAGGGCAGTCTGCCTGTGTCAGAAGCAGGAATCTCTACACGCTTAACGCCAGCTCCCTGCGAGAGAACAGTCATGTTGTCTCTGGTCAGCGTGAACTGGTAAATGTTGATCTGGGTAAGATCACTATCGTCTTTCTGGCGATCAAGTGCCTGAGCTGTGTTAATAGACATAAACAGGCATGCCACAACCATGGTGAGAAAGACTGAGATTCTCTTAAGAAAACCTTTTTTCATGATGGCCCCTCAAAAAGATGTGCATATTACATCTATATTTTCTTACAAATTGATAGCCAAAACATATGAGAAATTAGTATTCACATAAAAAGTGAATTAGGCTGATGAATAGTATAGTTTGTATGGACAATACTATTTTAAAAATAGTTCAAATTTTTGTATCCGCGCCACATCTGCTGTTTGCGAATATGAATTCAGGCCGTCGCACTTCAAGATGCCGCACCCAGCCCGCAGCTTCGGTCCGCGCGCCTCTGCTCACGCGCCTTAGTTTGCTCCGCCAGGGCGAGAAGGTCTACCAGCTTGATGATTATCTGGCTCTTGAACTTTTTCTGTCTTGGAGCAAATCCATGCAATGGTATAACCAACGCAGCCGATAAACAGGCAGGTCAGACCTAACATAAGCATTTTCTCGCCAACGCCAAAGTCAATCTCGTATTGAATTTTGAGCGCCAGCGGAGGATCTTGCAGAGGAAGCCCTGCCTTAGCGAACAGGTAGTATGCACCCATGAGTGCACTTAAAATACCCGAAATTAAAAATCCCTGTGAAAGGTTCTTGATTACTTGAGCTGCTTTATTCATGTCGCATCATCTCCTTATGTGGCTATAGTAAAGCAAAACGACGAGAAGCCCAAAAAGAGAGCCAGCGAATGAACTACCTCCCATTTCTTGGACACGAGAAATAGGGGGCAGTTCAAAAACACACCTAAGTCGGATAATCTGTTAAAAAGACGTATACATGACGCTGAAAATACCTCAAACGTGCAGATTATCGTCATTAGGTGTGTAAAATGCCCGCAATTGAGCAGAATATCCGACTTAGGTGTGTTCCTTAGGTGCGGAATTTACCTATAGTTAAATCTTTTATATGACGCTATTCATTTTCTAGCATATTAGCTGAAGTTTATGCATAGAGATGCATACCAGGCAGTGCGACCACCTAGCTGCCTAGCTATCTTGATTAGAAACATGTCGATTCTTCGGCAGAACCTACCAAAGCAGCGCTATTTTGTACGCCAGGCCTAAAAGCCAACGCTAACACGCTACAGAATCATAATCACCCGCATATGAACTGCCTCCCATTTCTTATATCCAAGAAATGGGAGGCAGTTCAGTACCGACTCTCTTTTGATGTGTAGGTGTTTTGTAGTGGATTGAGCTGCTTACTTTCCGCTTGCCATCTTAGCTGGATACCACTTTTGGAACCACGCCGTAAACAGGCCCATTCCAATAGGAACCAGGTTATTCACAATAACCAAAATACCACCCACACCATTTTGAACTGCAAACCAGCTCCAAATGGCCGTTAACACGTACATAGCACCCCAACATGCAGCCAAAATATAATTTGTCTTCATGAACAGCGGATTGTTGTAGGCATTATCTCCGCCGTAGCTGTACTTAACATATGCAGCGCAGAGAGGCTCCTTAGTAAGGCATGATGCAAGCCACATAAGACCAAAAGCCAGGTAACCCAAATTGACAATAAGATTCCTGTCGCCATTTCCGCTCATAAAAACGCCTGCAGACAATGCTCCAACCAGGGCAAATGAGATTCTGTCCCAGATGGTGAACTTGAAGTTCCTCATAATAAGCGGCATTAAAGCAGTAACAAGCAGCACAATCATGGCGCCAACCTGAGAATCAAACGATGTTGCAGTCCAGAAGGTAATCCAAGGGAGCAGCATTGTAATCATCTGAGGGTTTTTCTGCGTGTTGCCCGCTTCTTCAAGCGGCACGTTCTGCGCACCTCCAGATGCGCCGCCAGGAGTGGGACCAAAATACTTGTCCCAATCAATCATGAAGGAGAAATCACCCTCAACGGTATACAGGTGCTTGCCCAGCGCCTCTGGTCCACTTATCTCGCCACGAGAAATGGACTGCCAGACCTCAAACGGAGTGTTGAGCTTTGTGGTGGTAGTAAGACTGCCATCAGTAAAGACTTTACTGCCATCTTTGCCCAGCAGAATCTGGTAGCTACGCCCAAGATCGGTGTAGTTCATCTCAAGCACGCGATCTTTTCCGTCGTAAGCCGTCTTATCATACAGGGCCGCCATCTGCGAGGTGAAGATATGGTCAAACGTCACCTGCTCAACGGGTTTCTCGCCAGCGTTTTTGCTGCCCTGAGTGCTTGTATCGCGAGAAATTCCCCAGCTTGCATCCGCCATCTGCTCAAACATCTCTTTTGGATACAGCAACACCTTAAGCTCGGCTTTTGCCTGCTCAGAGATTCCACCCTTGGCGTACTCAGAACCAGCCTTTTTGACAAGCTCGAGGTACTGGTTGGTGCGTGCAGAAAGCTCCTTTACGCGGAAGAGCTCGCCCTGACCGCAGAAAATGCTCTCGTAATTGCCCTGGCCAAGAATGTGGTCAAACATCTTGGTAACGCTATCGTAGTTGCCCTCTGACGAATAGAATCCGCAGGTAGAGATAAGAACGTGCTTCTTGCCGGACATGTCGTAGCGGGACTCGTGGGCTCCGCTTCCATATCCCCTGTTTGCGTCGCTCATGAAGGGCAGACTCATGGGAAGCTGGCGATCAATAAGGTTCTTCAGCAGTCCAGGTACGTTGAAGTAGTAGAGCGGAAAACTCCAAATAACCAAGTCAGCCCAGAGCTGCTTTTGGATGACGGCTTCTTCATCGTCCGACATAATGCATTTGCCAGGCGTGTTCTTCCAGCAGTGGAAGCATCCCTTGCATGGCTTGATGTCCATAGTGGCAACGTTGAGCTGCTCAACAGTCACATCTTCATTGGCGTGCTGCTCGGAGACGCCCTCGATAAAACTCTTAGCAAGACGCAGAGAGTTGCTAGCTTTGCCCTTGGGGCTGCCATTAATGAGCAGAATGTTCATGGTGCGCCTCCAGCTCCTTCATGCACTTCTCGCTCCATGCTCTAAGCATTTCCTCGTGCATCTTGCCGTACTCGATAGTAAATTGCCAAAACAATGCCTTCTCTGGATCACCCATTTGCGCTGCGTAAGCGGCCACCGCGCCAGCTGCCAGCTCACTTCCACCAGGAAACGATGAGGCGTTATCTGCGATTCGTTTGAAGAACGCAAGGTTTTCCTCGTAGGAGCACTCGCCCCTAAAGAATGTCTGCATCAAAAGCGGAATGCGCAGCACCGAGGACTGCGAGTCTTCCCTCAGCCACCTCTGCAACTCTTCTTTGCCAGCTTCAGTTATCGAGAAAACCTTTTTATCCGGCTTTCCTTTTTGAGCGACAAGCGTTGAGGTAACCCAGCCGTCTTTTTCTAGCGACTGCAGCTCTCTGTAAATCTGACTTGTCTGAGCAGTCCAGAAGTAATTAAGCGACTGTTGAAAGATGGTTTTAATCTCGTAGCCGGACATATCTCCATAATTCAAGAGACCAAGAATTCCCTGCTTGAGCAAATCTCTCATCTCCTTATATTCCACTTGTTGAATATCTTATAACGATAGTAGTTCCACTTGTGGAATATGTCAACGAGAAATTCTGAAAAACTTTAATCACTTTCTGTCTGCAATCACAACCACCCGCCACGGGCGTGAAGATCATGGTGTCAAAAGTAGCTCACATGCGATATACTTCTGCCATGGCAATTATCGACGACATATACGCGAACGTGGACGACTTCGGGCTCGTCACCTCCGCCGAGGCGAAGGAGTTCGGCATCCCCAACACCGAGCTCGTCCAGCAGGAGCGGCGCGGTAAGCTCGTGCGCGTCGCCCGGGGCGTCTACAGGATGCCCGTCTGGCCCCACCAAGAGGCCGCCCCCTACGCCATCGCGGTGAAGGCCGCGGGCGAGGGGGCCTACCTCTGGGGCGAGTCCGTCGTGGCGCTGCTGGGCCTCACCCCCACTGACCCCACACGCATCTGGGTCGCCTCCCCAAGGAGGGTCAGGCGCGACGTCGGCCAGGGCGTCACCGTGCTGAGCATGCGCCAGGGGGAGAGCACCACGCACTACGAGGGCGTGCGCTGCCAGCGCACGGCCGATGCCATCCGCGCCGCCGCGCCGAGACTCGGGCGCGAGCGGGCGCACGAGGCCGCGGAGACGGCCCAGCACGAGGGATACATAACCAGCGGGGAGATGGACGACCTGAGGGAGGAGCTCTCATGACCGCGAAGAGGCCGAACAGCATGCGCCACCTCGACGACGCGATCCGCAGGGAGTGCGGGGGCAACCAGGCCGCCTACGTGAGGCTGCGCACGCTCATGGCCAACGCCGTCGTCGCGGGGATGTGAACTGCCTCCCATTTCTTGGACACGAGAAATAGGAGGCAGTTCAATAGCGGGTGGTTTTATGTTTCGCACGCTTCTCGCGCTCAACAGGCTAAAGCTTCAGAAAAAAGACTCTGCCATTTCTGACAGAGTCTTAACATGCGATTATCATGTGCTCTTTATTGCTCCGGCGTTACCTATTACAGGGCAGAAGCGGTGTGCTCGTTGCGTTTTCGCGTGTGTCGTCGCGCTCATCGTAAGCATCATATGGTGCCTTAGGGTCATGAACTTTAACTGACTTGTTGACGTTACACACCTCATCGGTATGAGCAAAAACAAAGTTGATGTCATCCGCCCAGCCTGTATGCCCGGTGATAATTTTGGGATTAAGTCCACGCTGGCGCAGAATGCCCTCTAGCCTTGCAAGCGATTCAACAGCCAGTTTATTGTCTTCTGCAAGCTTATTGATAAAGCTATAACCGCCGTCTGCTCCCAGCCAGATGGTATCGGCAGAGAATAAATACTCGTCATCAATCAAGTACACCACGTGACCCCAGGTATGGCCGGGGACAAGAATTGTTTCGATTTTTATGCCATCAATTTCAAACACTTCCCCATCATGCAGAAGTGTCTTTTTATTTGGAATGATCACCTTTGGCAGCTTAAACCAGCCATTCATTACACGGCGACGAACTTCTCCTGTTAAATACCTATTTTCAACATCGCCAATATAAACCTGTGCGTGACTGAAAAGCTGGTCACTGTCCGACTCAATTGCGCCAATATAATCGGTATCTAGGTGAGTGATCAGAATATGCTCGATTGCCTTAGGGTCAATTCCCAGCCAGTCCATCTTTTCTTGCAGGCGATCATAGCTGTACCCTGCGTCAATCATGATGGTAGTACTGCCTTTAGTGTAGAAGAAAATATTGGCCACATACTCACGTATGCACCTCACGTGTTCATCAATGGCACCTGTGTTAAGGGGCTTAAATATTTCTTTTCCGCGATACACCCACGACATCAGCACTTTTTGAAACTTTGAAGCGCTCTTTGACATTGCTTCGCCTCGATCCTATTTTCCATTCACGTCGTCATTTGATTTGAAAAGCAATCCACCAACGCTATGGACTATACGTGCAGAAAATGGTGTTTGAACTTGCCTTTTGGTATTTGTTAGATTTTGCTAACTAAATATTACCCCTCAACTGTCCGTAGCCTATGACTTTCCGCTAAACGAGTAAAAAACAAACGCCAACGTAAAAATAAATCCTGAACAGCAAAAGCCGCACTCCAAATGCCTTGGAATGCGGCTTAATTACAAATATGCAACACACGTTACATACAAATGAAAGTACTCATGAATCACGGGGTTTCTCGCCATTCATGAGTAACGAATGTATGGTGGAGGTGCGGAGAATCGAACTCCGGTCCAAAGCAAATCCTAGGCAGGTGTCTCCAAGCTCAGTTACTAATTACATCTCAAGTACCGCACACTTA
>JAGZWL010000175.1:0-1450 GCA_018378955.1 Atopobium sp.
GAGTATCGTTACTACGATATGGATGGCGTTGTTGCTTCTGCTTTGGAACTTTCTGACGAGCTTATTGCTCATCAGGCATAGGGAGCTTGCATGAATAAGACAATCACCTTTGGTATTCCATGCTATAACTCTTCTGAGTACATGGATCACTGTATTGAATCTATTCTTGAGGGCTCTGATTATGCCGATGACGTGCAGATCGTTATTGTTGATGACGGCTCTGTAAAGGATGATACTGCCGCTAAAGCTGATGCTTGGCAGGAGCGTTACCCCAACATCATTAAAGCAGTTCATCAGGAAAACGGCGGCCACGGCATTGCTGTTATGAAGGCTGTTTCTCATGCTGACGGAGTGTACTTCAAAAACATTGACTCAGATGACTGGGTAGACGGGGACGCTCTGAAGACTTTCCTTCAACAGCTTCGCACCTTTATTGCTTCTGATAATCCTGTTGACCTGGTACTCTCCAACTACGTCTACGAGCACGTTGAGGATAATACCCAGAACTTTGTAGATTATCGCGATGCCGTTCCTACCAACAAGATTATTGGCTGGGAAGAGATTGGCCGCTTCAAGCTGTCTCAGTACCTTTTGATGCACGCAATTACCTACCGCGTTGAGGTTCTGCGCTCTGCAAATATCCAGATGCCTGAGCACACCTTCTATGTGGATAACGTCTATGCCTACGTTCCATTCCCTAAGGTAAAGACTATCTACTATGTTGACGTTGACCTGTATCGTTATTTCATTGGCCGAGATGATCAATCAGTTAACGAGAAGGTCTTAACAAGTCGCGTTGATCATTATTGGCGCGTAGCGCGCAATATGATGCACGCATATCACATCTACGACGACATCTCTTCTCCACGTCTTCAGACGTACATGATGAGTTACTTCACTATCATCATGGCTATCTGCTCAGTCTTCTCTAAGATGAGCGACCGCGAGGATGCCATGGATCAGTTGGAGGAGCTCTGGGATGAGCTTCGCGCTTATGACAAGAAGATGTACCGCAAGGCTCGCTACGGTCTTGTAGGCACTGCTACAAACCTTCCTGGCAAGATTGGCAAGACAGTCACTATTGGTGGTTACCGTGTGGCTCAGAAGGTTGTTAAGTTCAACTAAACGTTCTTTCAAATCTAAAAGCAAAACCCTCGCATCCTGAACTGCCTCCCATTTCTCGTGTCCAAGAAATGGGAGGCAGTTCTTATGCGGGTGATTATGATTCTGCAGCGTGTTAGCATCGGCTTTTAGGCCTGGCGTACAAAATAGCGCAGCTTTGGTAGGTTCTGCCGAAGAATCGACATGTACTTAATCAAGATAGCCATGCAGCTAGGCGGTCGCACTACCTGATATGCATCTTTATGCATAAACTTCATCTAATATGCTTGAACATGAATAGAGAAATATAAGAAATTTAACTATCGATAAATTCTGTATCTACGGAACA
>JAGZWL010000176.1:0-1442 GCA_018378955.1 Atopobium sp.
TGATTAGCAATATCGCCAGAGACCACGGCAGAAAGAAGCCTGGTCCACCATGTAACCACAATGCCAGGTTGACCCCCGTTTGTGCGCGAGTCATCAAGCTCATAGCGAGGTGTGCGGAGACGCTCTACCTGCTTATGTACGGAAGAATTGTTGTACGCAGTACGACTTTTCTTGAATGGATTGAGCATGTAAAACCTAAGATCTTCTTTAGCGCGGTCAGAAACTTTGATATATCAATTTTTATTTGTTATATCGATTGTAGTCCACGATGTACATTAGGTAACAGATTGACAAACAATCGTGCGAAGATTGTTACAAAAGGGTATGGTAGATAGTACGTATTCTGAGTCATGTGGGAAAGGATGAGCATGGCAGGCAATCCTCAAGATTCAAATCTAGAGTCCAGCAATGCTTCTTTTGACGAGAAACCCATCGATGGTGCAACAACTTCTGAAGTAGCTCAGTCGCTTCTTGAACGACGCGGGAATGAGATTGCTGCTGCTCGTACCCTTATTCAGGCGCTTAAAGCGCCAGCTCCTCTGCGCGATAACCTTACCTTCTTTTTGCGTTTGGTAAGAAAAGTGCTTGCTGAGTACAATCCAGATCTTCTTACTAGTTTTGACACGTTGTTGGTTGAGGCAATTAAAGCTGGACCAGATGATTTGTCTACAACTCGCGCACCTTTGCTGCTTGAGGCAATCAATGCGGTACTCAAAGTAGATTCAGAGAAGGAATCGCTTAATGCTTTTCTGCGTTTTGCTTCTACCATTGACAGCCTAAGCATGGAAGATTCTGTGCTTCTCATGCGCGCATTTGTAACTTTCTTCCACTTAGCAAATCTTTGTGAAGAGAATTATCGCGTTACCAGCCTGCGCTCTCGTGAGGCTTCTGTTGATCCATCTTCTGCAGAAGACCCTATCAATGAGATAACCGTTGCATATAGACAGCTTATTGACGAGTGCGGTGAAGAAGAGGCAAAAGCACGTCTTAATCGTCTTGAGTTCCACCCCGTCTTTACCGCGCACCCAACTGAGGCTCGTCGTAAAAACGTTGAGCGCCGAATCCGTACCATCTCAGAGCTTCTTGATGAGCGTCAGAGGCTTGGTGGTCCTGCTCGTGTGGAAAACGAGCGTCGCATGCTGCAAGAGATTGACGGCCTGTTCCGTACCTCTCCTATTGGTCATAAAAAGCCAACTCCTTTGGAGGAGGCAGATACCGTCCTTAACATTTTTGACACCACCCTTTTTGAGATGGTTCCTTCGGTGTACCGTCGCTTTGATAACTGGGTGCTGGGAGAAAATGCTGGTTGTGTGCCACCTGTCTGCCCGCCATTCTTCCGTCCAGGTAGTTGGATTGGCTCCGATCGCGATGGCAATCCTAACGTTACCGCCCTGGTTTCTCGCCAAGTTGCCGAGAAGTACCGTGTACACGTACTGCAGGCA
>JAGZWL010000013.1:0-20899 GCA_018378955.1 Atopobium sp.
TAATTTCCACATTTCTGCGTTATGTAAAAAATTTTTTAATGTATAAAAGAGATAATAAAATTAATATTTATTACTTAAATTTAATATTTCAGCATATAAAAGCCTATTTTGATGTCATATAAGCACCATTTTCTAACATATTTTTGACTAACTATTGTTTTGTCCCCACGTTAACACGTGTTTTTTAGGGGTATACTCATTATGCGAGCAAATAGTAAATGGTTCGGGCATAAGAGTGGAGGTCTCTATGGAACTTCGCGAGTACATGTCCATTCGCAGGTCTTACAACTTGGTTAGAAGAGTGGTGCCTGCTAACAGACGACTCACGTTTGAAGAGTTTGCTATTTTGTGTCGCCTCAATGTGAAGGGCGCCCCTGTTAAGACTTCAGAAATTGCCGAGTATCAGAGTGCTCTTCGTCCTACGATTACTCATCGTACCTCGCACCTGGCAAGGCTTGGTTTCATCAAGAGAGATGAAGGCGCCATTGATCGACGCAACGTAGTGTGTATCATCACAGAAAAGGGTGTAGAAGCAGTAGAGGAGCTGTCTAAGCTCACCTGTGCTCGTATTGCACCTGGTCAGGCACTTTCCCGTACTTCATTTGAGCGTATTGTCATGTATGTTGACGCTATGGGAGCTCTGTATTGCAGAGCAGCAGATATGGTCCTTCTTGCAATTCTAGATTCCCCTAAAGACGCTCTTTCAATTACAGAGATTGTTGACGCGCTTGGTCTTTTGCAGCCAACGGTTTCTATGTCTCTTACTGCTTTGGCAGAAAGTGGCCTGGTACAGCGCAAACATGACGATGCTCTTTCAAGAAGAGTAACTATGGTTGAGCTCACGCCTCAAGGCAAGACATATATCAAAGAAATCGTTCAGCAAATTGAAGATATTGTTGTAAAAAGAAAGAGCCGTACAGCTGTTTAAATGATTTATGCAGATTAAAGAAATCTAGAAGATGGATTTCTCGAGGTTTAAGGGTTAGTGGTTATAAATCCCATTTGCCCGTTTTATGGTGAATTTTATTTATTTTTTCATCATAAGGCGGGCATTTTCGTGGTATATTCCTTTTGGATTTGCACCTATTTGATTTTGTTTGTTATCCCTTCATCATATTTCTCACGTATTATTACAGATTATTTTGATGAGCAAACAGAGAGGTTTGTACATGTCGGACGAAACATCTTCGGTCCAAAATGATTCTTTAAATGATGTAGAAAATACTCCAGCACCACGTAGACGTGGTAGACCTCGTAAGAGTGAAAATAGTAATTCAGAAAATTCAACTTCAGAAAATACCAATTCTGAGGCAACTGAAGAAAAGGCCTCTAATTCATCTGCTGCTAAGCGTCGTCGCGGTCGTCCAACTAAAAAAGAGACCGAGGCTCGTCGTGCAGTAGAGGCAGTTATGGCTGAGGCTTTAAATGCAGCTGGCATTGCAGAGCCTCCTAAACGTCGCCGTGGCCGTCCAAGCAAAGAAGAGATGGAGGAGCGTGCTTTACAGGAGCAGACTCTTGAGGCTCTTCAGGCAGAGGTCCTGGCTCAGGTCCAGGCAGGCGGCAAGGTTTCTTCTGACGTTGTAGACACTGATCGCCTTACCAAGATTGTTCAGGACGCAACTCAGCCTTCTGCAGAGGTAACTCCGGCTCCTGCCTTCACTAAAGCAGAGGCAGAGGGTGCGGCTGGCCAGAATGACAATGCGGCTCAGAAGAACTTTGCTGAAGAGCAGGGTAGTGTTGAGCAGCAGAATGGTGCAGCTCAGGAGCAGGCTTCTGGTGCAGTAGCAGATTCCGATGCAGCTCCAGCAGAGCGTCCAGGACGTTCTCGTACGGGTGCAGCACGTCGTCGACATCGTAATGCTGAGCCAAAAGAAGCAGTTCAGGAGGGCGAGAAGACACAGGAAAACGCACACGCCAACAACCAGGAGCGTCCTTCTCGCGATCGTAGACAGAACAACCAGCGCAACAAGAATCGCAAGCAAGGCCAGGCAAGCGAGCCATCGCTTTCCAAAGAGGCTCTGCAAGAGATGAAGCTTTCTGAGCTTCGTGCTAAAGCAACTGAGCTGGGCATTGAGTACGCAGGCGTTCATAAGTCTGATTTGATTGAGCTTGTATACGCTGCATCTGCAGCTGCTGAGGGCTTTAAGACTGTTGAGGGTATTCTTCAGATTAGCAACGAAGGTTACGGCTGGATTCGTACGGGCAATTACATGGAAGGCGATGACGACGCCTTTGTCCACCAGCAGATTATTAGAAATCTTGGTCTGCGTCCGGGTGATAGCGTCTTGGGCATGGTGGGACCTGCTCGCGTAAATAGCAAGTATCCACCACTGCTTAAGGTTACCCAGGTCAACGGTGGGGAAGTTGAGGGTCTTAAGGATCGTCCTCGCTTCAAAGACCTGACCCCTATTTTCCCGGACCAGCCTCTTACAATGGAGCACGGTAAAGACTCCATTACGGGCCGTGCAATTGATCTGGTGGCTCCTATTGGTAAGGGTCAGCGTGGTTTGATTGTCTCGCCTCCAAAGGCAGGTAAGACCACCATTTTGAAGCGCATTTGCCAGTCTATTACTACCAACAATCCTGAGGTTCACCTCTTCTGTCTCCTGGTAGACGAGCGTCCTGAGGAAGTTACGGACATGGAGCGCTCCATCAAGGGCACCGTTGTTGCTTCAACTTTTGATATGCCAGCAGAGAACCACACCGTTGTCTCGGAGCTTGTCATTGAGCGAGCAAAGCGTCTGGTTGAGATGGGTCAGGACGTTGTGGTTATTCTGGACTCCATCACACGTCTCGCTCGTGCATACAACCTGGCTATTCCTGCTTCTGGTCGTATTCTTTCTGGTGGTGTTGACTCCGCAGCTCTGTATCCACCAAAGAAGTTCTTGGGTGCAGCTCGAAATATCGAGAACGGCGGCTCGCTCACTATTATTGCGTCTGCCCTGGTAGATACAGGCTCCAAGATGGATGAGGTTATCTTCGAGGAGTTCAAGGGTACTGGTAACATGGAGCTCAAGCTTGATCGAGACCTGGCAGATCGCCGTATCTTCCCAGCTATTGATCCTGTTTCTTCTGGTACTCGTAATGAGGATCTGCTTATTAAGCCAGAGCTTCAGCCTATGGTATGGGGCGTTCGCCGTATTCTTGCAGGCTTCAATAACACTGAGCGTGCAACTACTGCTCTTATCAGTGGTCTTAAGCAGACCGACAATAACCAGGACTTCCTGATTAGATCTGCAAAGAAGGCTGCACAGTCTGACTATCCACAGAATTAGTCAGATTTAAAGATGACGCAAGAAGTGCTTTCCAATCTATGTTGGGAGGCACTTCTTTTTTCTCGCCATTTTTGTTGAATAACTGCTGAAGAATTATGAAAAAGTTTTAATGACGCTGTAAAAAATAATGAATTACGCTATAGTCATTTCTAACAGCACAATTATGTGTTGCAGCGGATTACACAAAGATGAAATGAAGCCCACCCGTTGCTCACGTCGCCCGTATTGGGTTTAGTAGCATATGCAAATTTAGCGTGTGTCTTCATACATCTTCTTGGCGTTTGTAGGGGGAGTTTGTATGACAGAAGGTAGGAATCCGGCAGTAGTCGCCGGCCTGCTCAGTGGACTGGTTCTGGTGGCAGAGCCAGCATCTGCGTATGCCCTTACCGCTAATGAAATTCGTCAAACGCCTCTTGGTGCAATCTTTACAGGCATTGGAGTGGGACTTGCTGCGGTTGCAATCATTTCTGGTGCGGCCTTGGTAGTCTCTCGCTCGGTAAATCGTGGCGAGAAAATCGATGAAATAGAAGCAAAGAGCCAGTCGGCTGCAACGTTCCAGAGCTCAGATGAGGCTCTATCTTCAAAGCAGGTCTCAGCTGCATCGAACTTCTCGCCAGAAGAGAGCATTGTGATTCCACTGGACTCTTCAAGGCGCTCGATTGCTGCGTACAAGCCAAAGCACATGAGGGCTTCTCAGTGGGATATGACTGGTTCCATTCGTGTTCAGTCTGCTGAGTTGCCTGTCCAGCCTGCCGAGCCACCTGCAAAGAAGTCACAGGTTGTAAGTACGGCCGCAGAGGGAGTTCTTCCCGTTCGCGCAAAGAAGGCTCCTGCGCACTCTACAAACGACTATGCGCAGATTGCAGAGAACTACACCAAGCTTTTGAGCTGGCGTGAGCGTACCGTTGCACGTGCAAAGGGTGCTGCTGCGGTACTTCTTGAGCGCTTAGGACAAGATCCTATGGACGGCCTGCCTATTATCGAGCGTGCTGACGGAACCGTTGGTGACGTTGGTACTGCTTGGTGGACTAAGGCTGTGGGCGAAGAGTCCATTACGCGCGATTTTGGTATTGCTGAGATTGGCGCCGAGGCTATTCCTGAAGATTTTACCAACCATGCTGCTGATATTTCTAGCCGTATCTCTTACGTTGACCAGGGAGTCTTCCCTGAGAAGCGTACGATTGACGAGCTTGAGCATGCTGATGATTGGACGCTTGCGCTGGCTGCAATGGACGAGCATCTAGCTCGCCATGATCAGCAGCAGATGCGCAAGTATCATCCAGTGCAGCTGCCGCTCATTGGTCAGGCCGCTGCTGAGGCTGAAGTTGCAAGCTCGGTGGAGTTGTCGGGTGCAAAACCTGCTGCGTCTCACAAGGTTACCGCAGCTCAGATGCGTCCTTCTCGCGAGCCAAACTACGCTGGTGTGGTTGCGCAATCAACCGCAATGCCGCTGATCAAGGCTACAAACGATACGTCATCGCATGTTCAGGACATCTTTGACGCGGTTGAGCGTGAGATGGCAGCTGAGCTTCAGGCGGCTGACGAGAGACCAACGCGCGAGCTCCTTCGCCTCATTGAGGGCGGCACCAGCAAGATGAAGAAGATTTCTTCGCTTGATCTTGGCGAGAAGACCAGCGCAGACAAGGCCTCTTACAAACCTCGTCACTTTGCGGGTGAGCTTCCCCTGGTACGTGAGGCGTAAGTAGCACACGTAGGCCAGCTGCGGGTAGTCAGAAGACAACCGCGCAACCGTCGCGAAAGGCTGGAGTTCGTAGAAACATCCGGTTTCTCTAAAATTATTTCAAGTTAGATAACATTTTTTGGCTGTGGTTCTTTTTTAAGGGCTGCAGCCATATTGTGTTGTGTCACATATTCAACGCTATGGAGAAAAGGAGATGAATATGGCACATAAGCTAACGCGACGACGCTTTTTGGAGGTGGCCGGGACCATTGCGGGGTCGTTTGCTCTAGCAGGCTGTTTGCCAAAGAACCAAGACCCTAACTCCATTTACGTTGGCGTGATGGGACCGTATACCGGCGACGTTGCCCAGTATGGACTTGCGGTGCGTAGCGGCATTTTGCTGTACCTCAAGGAATTCAACAAGAATGGTGGAGCTGGTGGCCGCAAGATTGTCCCTATAGCTGAGGACGAGAAAGGCGATTCAACCGAAGCTATTCTTGTCTATAACAAGTTACTTGACGAGAATGTCTGTGCAATTTTAGGTGACGTTACCTCAACGCCTACCATTGCACTGGCACAGAAATCGGTACTGGACAACATTCCTTGCGTAACGGCATCTGCAACAGCAGAAGACGTTGTTGCTCACGGCAATAACATGTTCCGCGCTACTGTCACCGACCCATTCCAGGGCGTTGTTCTTGCAGAGTTTGCTAAAAAGCAAGGCTATCAGCGTGTAGGAACTATCTTTAACTCTGGTGGCGATTACGAGATTGGCGTAAACAACGCATTTGTCCAGAGGGCTCGTGAGTTGGGCATTGAGGTTGTATCCCAGCAGGGCTATCCAACGGGAGCTGTTGACTTTAACGCCCAGCTTACCAGCATTATTGGACTGGATCCTGATGCCATTTTGGCTCCAAACTATTACCAGGATAATGGCAAGATTGTGACGCAGGCTCGCCAACTTGGCTGCAAAAAGCCTTTTATGGGCGCAGATGGTTGGGCAGGCATCATTGGCGGCGAGCAGGACTATGCTTCTGCGGCTGACCTTGAAGGATGCTTCTATTGCTCTGCCTTTGTTGCTTCAAACCCAGATGAAAAAGTTCAGCATTTTGTTAAGGCTTATACCGAGGAATACGGTGAGGCTCCAACTAACTTCTGTTCTTTGGGCTATGACGCAGCAATGATTCTTTGCTCCGCTCTTAAGACTGTCGAGAAACGCGGTTATACCTACAACTCTAATGAGTATAGGCAAGCCATTATTGACGCTATTGCATCTGGTGTGGTCGAAGGTGTTACTGGAACCCTTTCATATCAGGGAACAGGTGACCCAGTGAAGTCCACCTTGATTATTACCTTTAAAGATGGCAAAGAGTCCATCTATGACACGATCAATCCTTCATAGAAAAGAGAACCTCAGATGTTTTTGACTCAGGTGCTCAATGGACTTCAATTGGGCAGTATTTACGCACTGGTGGCGCTTGGTTACACAATGGTGTACGGCATCATCTTGCTTCTTAACTTTGCACATGGTGACATCATCATGTTTGGCTCCTACGTTGCTTGGATTGCGCTTGTTCAGTTAGGACTCAATCCTGCAATCGCCGTTCTTCTCGCCATTTTTGGCTGCGTTTTGCTGGGCGTTCTTATTGATAAGGTTGCCTATGCACCACTCAGAGAAGCTCCAAGGCTTTCTATTCTGATTACCGCAATTGGCGTTTCTTACCTGCTTGAAAATGGAGTTCAGCTACTTCTTGGTGCTGACGCTAAGGTTGTTCCAAGCATCATTGACTTGGGAACTGTTCAGGTATTTGGTTCGACGCTCTCCGGCACTGCACTTTTGACTGTTGCCGTTACTATTGTGGCGACCGTTGTTCTGACCCTTTTGGTTCAGAAGACTCGTCTTGGTAAGGCAATGCGTGCAGTTTCTGAGGATATGGGCGCTGCTCGTCTGATGGGCGTTAACGTCAATAGCACTATTAGCTTTACCTTTGCAGTTGGTTCCGCTCTGGCAGGCATTGCGGCTATTCTGTACTCCATGGCATACCAGCAGGTTTCTCCTACCATGGGCGTCATGCTGGGCACCAAGGCATTTGTTGCAGCAGTTCTTGGCGGCATTGGCTCCATTCCTGGCGCTGTTATTGGCGGCCTTATTGTTGGCTTCTCCGAGGTCTTTGTTGCTGCCTTTGGCCTGTCTGTCTGGCAGGATGCAGTAGTCTTCTTACTCTTGATTCTTGTTCTTGTTGTGAAACCAACTGGCCTGCTTGGCCGACCAGTTACCGAGAAAGTGTAAGGAGGCTCACATGACTAAAATGTATCCACGCGATAATAACCACAACCCCGTAATTGTCACTGGTTTTGGTGGAAAAGATGGTCAGCGTCGTGAGCTCACTATGCCTGCTCGCTATGCCATCAATGCAATTCTTGTTGCGCTCTTTGTCTTTGGTGGAAACTTCCTGGTAGGAGAGGGCCTTATTTCTCGCTATCAAACCGTTGTTTTTGAGCAAATTGGCGTGTATGTTCTGATGACCGTTTCTCTGAACATTGTTACTGGTTATCTGGGACAGCTTCCTTTGGGCCACGCTGGCTTTATGTCCATTGGTGGTTATGCCTGCGCAATCTTTATCATTCGCATGATGCCACTCTTTGGTCTGGATGCTCAATCCATGGCTTCCGGCTCTACGCCAGCAGTAATTCTTTTTGTTGTGGGCCTTTTGTTCGGCGGTATTTGCGCCGCTCTGATGGGCGTGGTTATTGGTATTCCAGCACTTCGTCTTCGTGGTGATTACCTGGCCATCATTACTCTGGGCTTTGCAGAGATTATCCGCGTTGTCCTGGTAAACATTGACTCTGCTCTTGGCTTCAAGCTTACTGGTGGCGCATCAGGCCTGACTGGCATCCCAGCCTATACCGGCTACCTGAACACCGCAATTGTTGTTTCGCTTGCCATTTTTGCTATTCATACTCTTATGAAGTCTAGACATGGACGCGCTATTCTCGCCATCCGCGATAACGAGATCGCTGCAGAGGCATCAGGCGTTAACACCACGTATTACAAGACCCTTGCCTTTGTTTTCTCTGCATTCCTTGCTGGTATTGCAGGCGGCCTTTACGCGGGCTGCATCGGCGTTATGGCGCCTGCTAAGTTTGGCTTCATGAAGTCTGTTGAGATTCTGGTTATGGTTGTTCTGGGTGGCATGGGTTCTATGTTTGGATCCGTTGTGTCCGCAACTGTCCTGACTGTACTTCCAGAGGCTCTACGTGCCTTTGCTGACTACCGTATGGTTGCTTATGCAATTGTCTTGATTCTGGTCATGATCTTCAGACCTGAGGGTCTGTTTGGCTCGTATGACTTCTCGCTGTCCCGCATTATTGAGCGCATCATGAACAAGGATTTCCCTTGGAACAAGGATGACTCGGACGAGCAGACAGACGTGCCGGTCAACGCGAAGGCAGACGCTCAGGCAAACGAGCAGGCGGATACGCAGGTAGAAGCCTCAACTGATTCGAAGGAGGCGTAAGAGCGATGGCAACTAAAAACACTACAAAACTTATCAGGCAAGAGTCTCCTAACCTCATTCCTGAGCGAGACCTTGGCGCAATTCCAGTTCTTCAGGCTGAACACCTTGGCATTGACTTTGGTGGCTTGACGGCTGTTAACGACTTCAACATTGCTCTTGGTCCTACCGAGATTTCTGGTATTATCGGCCCTAACGGTGCAGGTAAAACAACTGTCTTTAACTTGCTTACCTGTGTCTACAAGCCAACCCGTGGTACCGTAATGATTGACGGCTACGACCTTGCTGGTAAAAGCGTTGTTGAAGCAAATCATATGGGTATTGCCCGCACCTTCCAGAACATTCGACTGTTCAACAACATGACTGTTATGGAGAACATTCAGGTTGGTCAGGGCAGCCACATGACGTCTCATTTCTTTGAGGACGTCCTTCGTCTTCCAGCTCACTGGAAGCAGGAAAAAGAGAGCGCTGATAACGCTCGTGAGCTGCTGCGCATTTTTGGCATGGAGAATCTTGCAAATACCCTTGCTGGCAACTTGCCTTATGGTGCTCAGCGCAAGCTTGAGATTCTTCGCGCTCTGGCAACGCAGCCTAAGATTTTGCTGCTTGACGAGCCAGCTGCAGGTATGAATCCAGCAGAGACCGATGAGCTTATGGAGAATGTCCTTAAGATTCGTGATGACTTCAAGATTGCTGTTCTTCTCATCGAGCATGATATGAAGTTTGTTATGGGTATCTGCGAGGGACTTGCTGTCCTTGATCACGGCAACATCATCGCTAAAGGTACGCCAGAAGAGGTCCAGAATAACCCTCGCGTTATCGAAGCATATCTTGGAAAGCAGGAGGTGCGCTAATGGCCGCTGAAACTACAAACACCCAGGCAGCAGGCGCAGAAAAAACCCTGCTGTCCGTCAAGGATCTTAATGTTTCTTACGGTGCAATCCACGCAGTTCAGGGTATCTCTTTTGACATCCATGAGGGCGAGATTGTTACCCTTATTGGCGCAAACGGCGCAGGTAAATCAACTACACTGAACACCATTGCTGGTCTGGTAAAGCCTGACTCTGGCAGCATTACCCTTGACGAGAAAAACCTTGTAGGCCAGCGTGCACACAAGATTGTTGAGGCTGGTTTGGCGCTATGTCCTGAGGGTCGTCGCGTGTTTTCTCGCATGAGTGTTGCCGAAAACCTCGAGATGGGCGGCTATACGCAGTCCGATTCCCAGAACGCTAAGACCGTCAAGATGGTCTACGAGCATTTCCCACGTCTTCGCGAGCGCAAGAATCAGCTGGCAGGAACGCTGTCTGGTGGCGAGCAGCAGATGCTTGCTATGGGTCGTGCTCTGATGAGCAGGCCAAAGCTTTTGATGCTCGACGAGCCTTCTATGGGTCTGGCTCCTATTCTGATTGAGGAAATCTTCCAGATTATTCGCCAGCTCGGCGATGCAGGAACCACCATTTTGCTGGTCGAGCAGAACGCTAACATGGCACTTAAGGTTGCTGACCGCGCATACGTTCTTGAGCTTGGTAAGGTTGCTAAGCATGGCACCGGCCAGGAGCTTCTCCACGACGATGACGTTCGCAAGGCTTACCTGGGCGCATAAACGCAACTAACGGTAAGCGCGGCTCACGGTAAACGCGACTTCAACGACAACCCGGCTTCCACATAACGTAGGAGCCGGGTTTTGTTGTCGTGTCTGAACAGTTTGCCTAAAAAGCGCGCCATGTCTGAGCTATTTGCCTGTTTTTCTCGCCAAGTCTGAGCAAATTTACTCAGACTTGATGTAGTTTTCAGGCTCGCAAAGTTTGGAGCGGCGCAGCCTATCTTCACGCGCCTGATTTCTTCAAAGAATCTGTAACTTTTGCCTAAATACGTAAAAGAAACTGTGGATTTGCCTGATTTCATCAAAGAATCTGTGCCTCAAATACAGATTCTTTACACTTTTCAGGCGCACCTGGCGAGAAACCCGTGTTGTCGCAGGCGTACTTGTTAGTACACGCATTGACCGAGCGCAGTTGTCACGTTAAATCTCGTCGAAAGTGTTGTGGTGTTGCTGACCGTCGTCCAAGGTAAGGACGGTACCCAGAAGTGCTGGCTCAAGAATCTGAATCCAAAGATCGCCTCTGACCTGCTTGGCATTCTCGGCGACAGCGCGAGCAGTAACAGGGGAGTCGCAGATGGCAACCATGGTAGAACCTGAGCCCGAGATAACAAAGGCGCAAGCACGAGCAAGCTTAGCTACCTGTTTGAGCTCTTCGTAATCAGGAATGAGCTCCTTGCGGTAGGGCTCATGGAGTTTATCGTTGCAGGCAGCTGCTAAAAGACCTCCATTGCCTGTTTCAAGTGCATGGGTAACAGCAACGGTACGACCCATTTGATAAACAGCGGTCTGAAGAGAAATATTCTGCGGAACCACCTTGCGGGCATCCTCGGTGTTGACAGTGTACGGCGGTGCAATTGCAACAAAAGAGAGACCGCGCGCTACCAGCCTTCGAGTACAAACGGTATGCCCACCCTCAACAAATGACGAGGTCAGGCCACCGTAAATTGCAGGAGCAACGTTATCGGGATGGCCCTCAAAATGACAGGCAAAGTCGAGCGCACGCTCAGGATCCCAGCCACCATGAGACTCGGTCATCGCGGCTGCAATACCAGCAATTACGCAGGTAGAACTTGAGCCAAGTCCACCAGAAAGCGGAATAGGCGAATCGATAGTGATGTGCTTAGGAGTGGGCTCTTCGCCCAGCTTTTCGCAGGCTCGAACATAAGACGTCCAGACAAGGTTGTCATCGTTTCTGAACTGCTCGGGACAGCCGTCAATGATGAGCGTAGGAGATTCCCTAAACGTAATTTTTGCGCGCAGGTTAAACGCAAGACCCAGCGTATCGTAGCCGACGCCAATGTTTGCAGAGGTAGCAGGTACAGATACGGTCAAGATGGTGTTGTCGAGCATGTAGAACCTGCTTTCTCAGAGTCTAACAAGCAAAAATACGCCCGCATGCTTCAGAAACATACGAAGCAAGTTGTTCCTTCTCGCGAACGTCAGTATGAATGATAACGTTATCATTCAGCGATGAAAGCTGGATTGGCGGATTAGTGCCCGTGATTTCGGCGAGCGTATGCATGCATGCAAAGTCATCCAGGCCAGCGGTCGAGTGGCCCAGCGCGGCAAGCACGTCGGACGAGAACTTGTACGGGCTAGCAGTAGACAGACAAACGCGCACGTCGTTTGCCTGGCGAGAAACGCTGTCAAGCACGTGCTTTGCGACGGCTGTGTGAGGGTCAATCAGCACACGACAATTCTCCCAGGTAGAACGGATAGTTTCACGCGTCTTGTCGTCGGTTGCAAAGCCAGCATCAAAGGTTTCGCGGATGGTGTCCATCACCTGAGCAGGTACCGTGTAGATACCCTTGGTTACCAGCTGGTTCATCAGATAGCTGACAAGCTCGGTGTCTTTGCCGGACGCAAGATAGAGGAGTCGTTCAAGGTTTGAAGAAACCAGAATGTCCATTGATGGAGAGATGGTCTTTTCAAATGTACGCCTGCGATCGTAGATGCCTGTTTCCAAGAAATCAGTCAGCACCTTATTGCTGTTAGAAGCCACAATGAGGCGCTCAACAGGAAGTCCCATTTCTTTTGCAAAGTAACCTGCGAGGACGTCGCCAAAGTTGCCGGTTGGCACGCAGAAAGTAACTTTTTGACCCTGAGCGATGGCGCCCTTGGCAACAAGCTGGGCATATGCGTCAAAGTAGTAGGTTACCTGTGGGGCCAAACGACCAATATTGATGGAGTTTGCGCTGGAAAGTACTGTGCCCTTACCGGCCAACTCATGCGCCAACTCCTTGTTAGCAAAGATTGCTTTAGCAGCGTTTTGAGCGTCGTCAAAGTTTCCCTTAACAGCGCAAACAGCTACGTTAGAACCTTTTTGAGTCACCATCTGCAGGCGTTGAATATCAGAAACCTTGCCTTCAGGGTAAAAGACAGTGATGCCCATGCCGGGTACGTCTTTGAAGCCCTCAAGTGCAGCTTTGCCAGTGTCGCCAGAAGTTGCGGTCACAATCATGATGCTCTTGCCCGCGGTGGCAACCACGCCCGCAGTACCCTCAGCGTCGACAGCGCTAGCTACGTCCGCGTCCTCGCGAGCAACACTCATCAGGCGGGGGAGCATCTGAAGCGCAACGTCTTTGAAAGCCGACGTTGGACCATGGAAGAGCTCAAGCAGCCAGTCTTCTCCGATAGCAGAAACAGGCGTGATAGCCTGGGTGTCCCACTGAGAGCCATACGCGCCCTCAATACAGCGAGTCAGCTCTTCAGCAGAGTAGTCGTCCAGCAGAGCAGAAAGCACATCGAAAGCAGTAGCTTTAAAGCCCTGAGAACAAACCTTTGCAAGATCGAGGGGTTTCTCGCCAATTGAATCTTGGATATAAAGGCCGCCGTCGGGAGCAATTCCCTGCAAAATGGCTAGTTTAGCCAAAACGGTATGGTCAGAGCTTCTTGTGCTGTGATATGCGACGGCCATGAAACCACCAATCTTTAGAACGTGTCGCGTGTTGTGCGTCTCACGTGTTGTGCGCGTGCAAATTGCGCGTCTCGCGTGTTGCGTTTCTATTATTTTAACAGTGAGAAGTAAATGTCGCTTGTAACATAGAATTGTTCATAGCATTATGAAGACGAGAAAAACTGTCGATTAGATTCTGTCTAGGTTTTTGGTAGTTTTTGTCTATGAGATTGTTATCAGTGCAGTCACTTTTGCGTGTGGTTGTCCTTGCTCTGCAATTAGTCTTGCAGACAATCGGTTTTCTCGCAAAATGACTGCTAGATTTGGAGTTATATGCAAAACGTTGCCCTACTTGGATTTGGAACGGTTGGTGCTTCAGTTGCGCACATTCTTGATGAGCGCGGTTCTGACGTTAATCTGACGTCCGTCTTGGTTAGAGCTGGTAAAGAGCACGTTGATCCTCGTGCAACATCTGATTTTGAAGCGATTCTGTCTGACCCTGCGCTCGATACCGTTGTTGAGTGCATGGGCGGCCTCACGCCAGCCTATGAATACATCAAAGCTGCGCTGACTGCTAAGAAAAATGTAGTCACCTCAAATAAAGCCGTGGTATCTGCTCATTTTGAGGAGTTTATGACACTTGCCGCTGAAGCGGGTGTCAACTTTAAGATTGAAGCATGCGTGTGCGGTGGCATTCCTTGGATAGCAGGAATTCAGAAAGTTCGTCGTATTGACGAGATTTCTGCGTTCTGGGGAATCATGAATGGAACCACCAACTACATTGTCTATTCCATGCTCAAAGACGGAACGGACTTTGCTGAGGTTCTGAGCAAGGCTCAGGAGCTGGGTTACGCCGAGCGAGACCCGTCAAGCGATATCGATGGCATTGATGTTCGCTCTAAGACTATGATTTCTGCATCTATTGCCTTCGACGTAATCTGCACAGACCAGATTCCTATGTCTGGTATCAGAAACTTAACTAAGCGCGATCTTGCCATGTTTGGCAGTCACGATATGACAATCAAGCTCTTTGGTCGTGGTGTTTCTGACGGTTCATCGTATGCGGTAGCTGTTGAGCCAGTTGCGGTTTCGCTCTCAACCATAGAGGCTAACGTTCCAACTAACTTTAACGTTGCAACTGCCGTGGGAAATACCATTGGCGAGCTCAAGTTTTACGGTCAGGGTGCCGGTGGCGACCCAACGGCAAACGCCGTCGTGCAGGATATTATTGACTGTGCTGCGGCTCCTGCTGGGGGTCAGCAGACCTTCTCGTCAGATCTTTCGTATAATCCTGAGCTGCTTGTTTCTGATTACGTATTTAGGACGCAAGCGGATGTTCCGGGTGGCTCGTTCTGGGAGCCGGGTGCTCAGTTGGTTAAAAATCTAAGTGCCGAGAAGGCCCGTGATCTTCTTACCAGCGCACTTTCGCAAGATCCTACAACCTTTATGGCTGCACTTGAAAAGAGGAATTAGAAATGATCAAAATTGCAAAATTTGGCGGCTCAAGTGTTGCTTCTGCAGAGCAGTTCAAAAAAGTTAAAGCTATTGTTGAGGCTGACCCTGATAGACGCTTTATTGTTTCGTCTGCAGCAGGAAAGCGCCACTCAACCGATAACAAGATTACTGATCTTTTGCTGCTGGTAAATGCCCACATTGAGTATCACGTTGACTGCACCTCTTTACTTGCAGACATCGAGGCTCGCTTTGTGGAGATTGCTGATGAGCTGGGAGTTGCATGGCCAGTCGCCGAGGAGTTTGAGAAGTTTGCTACAAACATCAAGTCCTTCTCGCCAGAGCATGTAGTAAGTAGGGGTGAATGGTTTACCTGCCAGATTCTTGCTGAGTATCTTGGCCTGCCCTTTGTTGATGCAGCAGACGTTATGCTGTTCCATCATGATGGCACCATTGATATGGAGCGCACTGCTTCTAGGCTTAAAGAAGTTGTTGCTCGCAGCGGCTCGTTTGTGCTGCCTGGCTTCTACGGTGCTACCGTTGACGGTGCAATTAAGTTGTTCCAGCGCGGTGGCGGCGATATTACCGGTGCCATTGTCGCTCGCTGCCTAGACGCTGACTTGTATGAGAACTGGACTGACGTTTCTGGCTTTCTTTCTGCGGATCCTCGCATTGTTCAGAATCCACGCGCCATTGGCCGTATTACTTTTGACGAGATGCGCGAGCTTTCTTACATGGGCGCCTCCGTTCTTCAGGAAGAGGCAATTTTCCCTGTTCGCGAGGCAAACATTCCAATTCAGATCAAGAACACAAACCGTCCAGAAGACACGGGCACGGTTATCCGTGAGACTGCAGATGGTGATACAAACGAGCACTTGATTACAGGTATTGCAGGCAAGAAAGACTTCTTAGCTATTCATGTCAAGAAGGCTCACATGTCCAACGAGGTTGGCGTCATCAGCCGCGCTCTCAATATTGTTGAGCGCTACGGCGTCTCTGTTGAACACATCCCAACAGGCGTTGATTCATTTGGTATTGTGGTAAATGCCTCCGACGTAAAGGATACGGTTTATTCCATCATCAGCGATATTCGTCGCGAGATTGAGCCTGATGACATTACGATGGTAGACCGCTTAGCTCTTGTTTCTGTTGTTGGTCGTAATATGTCTAGGCGTTCCGGTACTTCCGGCAAGATCTTTGGCGCGCTGGGCAATGCGGGCGTCAACATTCGCATGATTACGCAGAGCTCGGAAGAGATTAGTATTATTGTGGGCGTCGATAATGCCGACTTTGATCGCACAATTGGCGTCATTTATAACGGATTTGTTCGTGACGAAATGGTTTCGAGGTAACTATGGCTTTTGATCCAAACGGTAAGGTCGTTGCAATTCTTGGTGCTACCGGCGTTGTTGGTGCCCAGATGATGCAGTGCCTTGAAGAGCGTAATTTTCCTATCAAGGAGCTGGTGCTTCTGGCATCCGCTCGAAGCGCTGGTAAAACTATCGAATTTGCTGGCCAGCAGATTGCTATTCGCGAGGCAACACCAGAGGCATTTGAGGGTGTAGATATTGTCCTTGGTGCAGCTGGCGACGAGCAGGCAAAAGAGCTGCTCCCTGAGGCAGTCAAGCGTGGATGCGTCTGCGTTGACAACTCCCATGCATTCAGAATGGACCCAAACGTTCCGCTGGTAATCCCAGAGGTTAACGCCGAGGATATCAAGAACCATAACGGCATCATCTCTAATCCAAACTGTGCAACCATTATTGGCCTGGTGCCTCTGTATCCTCTGCATAAGGCAGCAGGTGCAAAGCGTATTATTGCTTCTACCTATCAGGCTGCATCAGGCGCTGGTCTTCCTGGCCTCACCAGCCTGAAGAATCAGATGGCTGACGTTGTTGCAGGTAGGGAAGTAACTGAGACTGCTCCTTTTGCATACCAGCTGGCAGCCAACCTGATTCCACAGATTGGCGGCTTTGATGAGGTTGGCTACACCTCTGAGGAAATGAAGATGCAAAACGAAGGCCGTAAGATCATGCATCTTCCTGAGTTGCGCGTTAACTGCACCTGTGTTCGCGTCCCAACAATGCGCTCTCACTCTGAGTCCATCACTGTTGAGTTTGAGCGTCCTTTGAGTCCAGATGAGGCTCGCGCAATTCTTGAGGATGCTCCAGGCATCAAGGTTGTGGACAACCCAGCAGAGCTTCAGTACCCAATGCCTCTTGATACTTCTGACCAGGACCTTATCTATGTTGGTCGTATTCGCGAGGATCTTTCAGCTGATAAAGATACTCATTCGCTGACATTCTTTTGCTGTGGCGACCAGATTAGGAAGGGCGCCGCAACTAACGCTGTCCAGATTGCAGAGTACCTGCTGTAATATCTGGCGTGCAGTCGTGCACGCATCATTTTCGTTGACCAAGTACCCGTTCGATTCTATTTCGTGGAATCGAACGGGTATTTTTGTGCGTCCGAGTGAAATTTTCAGCGGTAGAGTACCATTCGGCGGCAAAGTGGTAAAAAATGCGTTTAGTTGGAGTATCCAAAAATGCTTAGTTTCTATGCAAGCCATCTACCAGCAATTTTGCGTGGACAAAATTGTGGAAATTAGTACAAAATTTCTGAGCTGGGTAAACGTAAGTGCCAAAACTTCGAAGACCAAAAATAAACTCCAACTAAACGGATTTTTTACCCAAAACAGCACCTCTCATTTGATACATCAATTTCTTGATTAGTTTTCCTGCATATTGGCAAGTGTTTATGCAAAAATCGCCTATCTAGATAGTTAAAACTTTTATTCGAACAGGTATTCTACTTTTACAGTAGCCATACAGTTTGGGGGCAAAAAGGGTGCACTTGCGCCACTTACCTAACAAAAAAGGTAGACGGCAAGCCATCTACCTGGAGTTTCTGGTGCCTCCTGCGCGATTCGAACGCGCGACCTGCGGTTTAGAAGACCGACGCTCTATCCAGCTGAGCTAAGGAGACATATAGCGTCGTTCATTATAGCAATAAGGACTGCAAATACGTTGCGCCATCAAAGATTTTCTTATCAGAAGAATGACAAAGGAAAAGAAAAGTGGCTACACTAAAAGCAGCTACACTGGTGATAGGCTTATGTGAATGGAGACGGTATGTCTTACGATTTTGAATCTCGCGTTGATCGTGCTGGTACTGGTTCTAGAAAATGGAACGTCATGTACGACGTTAATCCTGATGTAGCTCCTGGTATTCCACCGTTTTCTGTTGCTGACATGGAATATCACACAGCTCCAGAGATTGTCGAAGGTCTCAAGGAGTACATCAATGACGCAATCCTTGGCTATTCCATGCCAACTAATCAGATGAAGCAGGCTGTGTGCAAGTGGATGAAGACTCGCCACAATTGGGAAGTAAAGCCCGAGTGGTTGCTCAACTCTTCAGGCGTAGTACCTGCGCTCTTTGCATCTGTTGCCGAGTTTACCCAGCCAGATGAGGGCGTCATTCTGTTTACGCCTGTTTACCATCCGTTTTACATGGCTGTTGAGGAGAATAACCGTGCACTCGTAGAGTGTCCGCTTGTCTTATCAGAGGGTCCACACTACGACATTGACTTTGAACTGCTAGAGAAGCTTGCCGCTGATCCAAAGAATACCCTGCTTATTTTGTGCTCGCCCCACAATCCAAGCGGCCGTGTGTGGACCAAAGAGGAGCTCACGCGCATCGCAGAGATTGCGGTTAAGCACAACCTCATCGTGGTTGCCGACGAGATTCACCATGATCTCATCATGCCAGGCTCCACACACACCGTCTTTGAAACAATCTCCGATGAAGTTGCAGCACGCACCATCACCTGCACCTCTGCTTCAAAGAGCTTCAACTTGGCCGGCACACAGTTCAGCAACATCATCGTGAGCAACCCAGAGCTGCGCACACGCCTCGAGAAACGCCTTCAGGCCCGAGAGACTACCTCGTGCAATCCAATCAGCTTCAAGGCCTGTGAGCTGGCTTACAGTAAGGGTGGAGCATGGCTGGACACATGCATCAAGGCTGTTGACGACAACCAGAAGCTGGTCCTGGACTTCTTTGCCACCAAGCATCCTCGCGTGAAGCTCGCGCCAATCACAGGAACCTACCTCCAGTGGCTCGACTTTAGGGACCTTGGCCTTACTCCAGAAGAGCTCGACCAGCTGTTGCAATTTGAGGCCCAGGTATTCTTCACCGACGGCGTCTTCTTTGGCGAGGCTGCCCAGGGCTTCAAGCGTTGGAATTTGGCAGCCCCTCGTGTCGAGATTGAGGAAGCGCTGGATCGCCTGGACACTACCCTTACGGCCCACGGTTTCTAAGTGCACCCTGCGGTTTCTGCGCGCGCTGGCTGCAGTTTCTGCCCGTGCTGACTGCGATTTCTACGCGCGCTGACTACAATGTCTAGGCTCTGCACCACCATATACCTGCGCGTATATTGCATTCACTCAGATGCGGAGAAGCTCGTTCTTCTCCGCATTTTGTTTGGCGAGAAACCCGTTGCACCGGCAGATTTCTAAGAAAATCAAAAAAGAGTTTGAAAAATCTGCGTTTCTCGCTTGCATCTTTTCCTGATTCTGTAATAATGATTTAGCTGCGTTTCATGAGGTGGCCAAATGGTGGGAGTAGCTCAGTTGGCAGAGCGACGGACTGTGGCTCCGTAGGTCGAGGGTTCGAGCCCCTTTTCCCACCCCATTCGAAACGTTAATTGGATCGTTAGCTCAGCTGGTAGAGCAGGGGACTCTTAATCCCAAGGTCCAGGGTTCGAACCCCTGACGATCCACCATTTGAATTTCAAACCCCGGCTTGCGTCGGGGTTTTATTTTTTTGTGAGTCGCTAGTTTCTAATTGTTTGTTGCGAGTGATTGCGTCATACTGAAGTCTCCATGATTTTATTGTAGTTCGGAGGACTCGCCGTGATTTACACAATGACGCTTAATCCCGCGCTTGACTATGTCATGCATCCAAACACATTGGACATGGGCTTTACTAACCGTTCCTCCTCAGAAGAGTTGCACTGCGGTGGTAATGGTATTAACGTCTCCACGCTCTTAAATGAGCTTGATAAAGTCACCGTTGCCATGGGTATTGTTGGTGGCTTTACTGGTGAATACCTGCTCAGTGACCTGCAGCGTCAGGGAATTCCAAGTAACTTCGTCAAGCTGGATTCTGGCTTTACTCGTATTAATGTCAAGCTTAACGGCATTGTTATGACCATGGTCAACGGCAATGGTCCACGCATTCCAGAGAAAAAGGTTGATGAGCTGCTGGAGCGCATGGACGTTGTTGGTGCAGGTGACACCCTGGTTCTTACGGGATCTATTCCAAGCTCACTTCCAGAGGATATCTATACTCGCCTTATGGCTCAGCTTGCAGGTCGCGGCATCCAGTTTGTTGTCGACGCTCCTGGTCAGCTGCTTATGGAGGCTATCAAGGCTCAGCCATTCCTGATCAAGCCTAACAACCACGAGGTTGGCCGTATCTTTGATGCCAACCCAGAGACTCCAGAAGAGTGCATTCCATTTGCAAAGAAGCTCCAGGATGGCGGCGCTCGCAACGTTATTGTTTCTTGTGGTGGCGCAGGTTCACTGCTTTTGGACGAGTACGGTACTGAGCACATTGTTCCAACTGCTAAGATTCGTCTGGTTAACGCAACCGGCGCTGGTGACTCCATGGTCGCAGGCTTCCTGGCAAAGACCACCGCTGGCTACGATTACGACACCGCGCTTATCTACGCTTCTGCTTGCGGTACGGCAACTGCAGCAAGCCGAGGAATCGCAAAGCGCGCAACCATTGATCGCGTTGTCACCGCTCTTTACAAGAAGATGGGCCGAGAAATGCCTGCTTCTATCGCAGAAGAGATTCAGCTTGCTCGCAAGAAAGAGGAGAGCCGCGAGGGTAAGTCTTCTTGGCTTGCAGATTCTGAGTAGTAATCGCAGCTAGAACACGTAGTTCTTTTGGCGAGAAACCCTCAGATGGTGCACTTTCGCCGCGCAAGAAATACTGAACGCTTTTACTATTGTGAACGTACAAACACTTGGCAAGAAAGATTCTCTTGCCAAGTGTTTTTTATTGAAATTTATTTAAAGATACTCACAACGTAACAGGTCAAAAAAATGTTACCCTGTAAAAAGACAGGTTAGTTTCTGCGACTATTGTCCTGTGTGGATAGGCTTGCAGAACGTTATACACCGCTAAACAGACAATGATAGGAGCATGTATGTTTGAGGGAGTCAATGCATCCAACGGAATCGGCATCGGTACTGCTCAGGTTGCCGTAGATCCAGACCTCACTTTTACTCCGCACACTGTTGAAGACACTGCTGCAGAGAAGGCTCGTTACGCAGAGGCTGTAACTAAGTTCATTGCACAGACTAACGCACAGATTGAGCGCATGACCAAGACAGTGGGCGAGGAAGCAGCTGCTATTATGGGTGCCCATATTGAGTTTGCTGAGGATGAGGGCATCAAAGAGGC
>JAGZWL010000177.1:0-1407 GCA_018378955.1 Atopobium sp.
CTTTTTATTGGATGCCATCTCTCGGCAAGTAAGGGTTGGGAGGCAATGGGTAAGGATGCTCTTTCTATTGGTGCAACTACCTTTGCTTTCTTTACTAGAAACCCTCGTGGTGGCAACGCTAAGGCTCTAGATGAGGCTGATGTTGCGAGGCTCAGAGAGCTTCTAGAGGCTCATCACTTTGGACCTCTGGTTGCGCATGCTCCTTACACCATGAACTTGTGCTCGGCTAAAGAGGAGACTAGGGATTTTGCTCGTCGAGCACTCACGGAAGATCTTGAGCGTATGGAGTATCTGCCAGGTAATTATTACAACTTTCATCCTGGTAGCCATGTGGGCCAAGGATCTGACGTGGCAATAGAGCAGATTTCTGAAGCGCTTAATGACTGCCTGTTTGAAGGCCAGCACACTACCGTGCTTCTTGAAACTATGGCTGGTAAGGGCACTGAAGTTGGCAAAACGTTTGAAGAGATTGCTGCAATTCTAGATAAAGTAAACCATCCCGAGCTTATGGGCGTGTGTCTTGATACCTGCCATGTTCATGATGGCGGCTATGAGATTGTAGAAAATCTTGATGAAGTTCTAGATACATTTGACCAGACAATTGGTTTAGAAAAGCTAAAAGCCTTGCACCTTAATGACTCAAAGAATCCTCTTGGAGCTCATAAAGATAGACACGAGCAGATTGGCAAAGGCTTCATTGGTCTAGAAACGTTCCGTGCTGTGGTGACTAATCCGCGTATCAATACGCTTCCTATGATTTTGGAAACTCCTCATTCTGAGCTTTCTGGTTGGGGAGAAGAAATTGCGTTACTTCGTTCTTTTTTAGGTGATAACTAGTGGGAATTCTGGTAGGTTGCGAACAAATCTCTATGGAATGGCCTGGTAAGAAGGTTCTTACCAACCAAACCATTGGTGTAAATGAGGGCGACCGTATTGGTGTTGTCGGCAAAAACGGCGATGGCAAATCAACTCTCTTAGATCTTATCGCCAAAAGAATTGAGCCCGATTCTGGCAACGTAATCTGGAGAAGTGGTATCCAAGTAGGCTATATGGGCCAAAGTGATTCACTTTCTGATACGCAAACCGTTTGTAGCGCCGTTGTAGGTGATACACCAGAGTACGAGTGGGCATCTGACGCGCGTATTCGCAAGATTATTGATGAGCTCATTGGAGACTTGGACTGGAATGGCCTGGTAGGAGAGCTCTCTGGAGGTCAACGTAGGCGCTGCGACTTGGCTCGATTGCTGGTGGGCACCTGGGACTTAATGCTCATTGACGAGCCAACCAACCACCTGGATCTTCATGCCATTCAGTGGCTTGCCAATCACCTTAAAAACCGCTGGTCAGAGGGAAATAGCGCCCTCATTCTGGTCACACATGACCGTTGGTTCTTGGATGAGGTCTGTG
>JAGZWL010000178.1:0-1387 GCA_018378955.1 Atopobium sp.
CAGTTGCAGTCATTGTTCCAACGGTTCCGGAGGCTGCAGTAGTTGTGACGTAGTTGTAGTTAGAAGGGTTGTTTGGATCCTGAATAAAATAGGCGTAGTGATACGTTGCTGTTGCTGGAGTCCAAAGTGCCTTTGCAGTAACAGGTTCTTGAGGCATGGTGGTAGGCAAAGAATCTGCAATACCATCGTCATCAAGGTCCCAACCAGCAAAGGTATAGCCAGTTCGTGTTGGATTAGGGACGGCAGGAACAGGATCTCCTGGATTTCCAATTACAGGAGAAAGCTCGCTACCAGAAGTTGAGAAGTAGATTGCGCTGCGAGGATTGCGATCATAGTAAATGTACTTAACAGCCTTGCCATCTGCGGTAACCTTGAGCGAAAGGTCTGTAGTTGTGCGTACAAAACCTGGATAGGTGACATCGGAAGCAGTAACAATCGAATCGGGCACACCGTAATTTTCTTCGGAGGACGCCTCAACATAATTGCCGGTAGTCATTTCCTTCATGCGCTTAACGGTGTAGGTAACATAACCAGGCATGTAATAGACGGTCTGTTTAATGTAGTGATCTGAGCCAGAAGCAACGCCAGTAACAGTTGCTTGAGCAGGATCTTCCAGGTCATAGCCGGTGATTGTTGGAGAGGTAACAGACCAAGATTCTCCCTCATTTACAACTTGTTTAGAAGGAGCGTGAATCTCTTCGTCGTTTAATACGTTAACGTACGAGACAACAACGGAGTATTTACCCGCGTCTTCAATAGATTCAGCAATTGCAGATGCAGGCAGACTGCTCAAAACAAGAGCAAGAGCAAATAAAATGCTCAAAACTTTCTTAGCGCGCATTATTTCTCCTCAAACAGCAACAAGATAGGTAAATCATAATAAATGGCGAGAAGGATTTGCTGTTCAAGCTGCAAATTGACCGTATATACACAATCCACTTCTCCTTAAGTTGCAGGAGAAGTGGACGAGAAGGTCAAACTTTCTGTGAAATTCAGCGTAGTATGAAATTTGTAAATCTACACCTGCGGCTTCAGCTGGTTTCTCGGCAGATTTCTTTACAAAGAGCTTGCCGGATTTCTTGAGCTGATAGGCAAGAATCAGGATGCTTGCCAGCATAACAAGCGTGCAAATGATGGAACCTTCTGCGCCAAAGCTACCGTCGGTAAGCCAATCCTGGCCACTGCCAGGAGAAAAATAGAAATCCGGTGGCATTTTTCATGTCACCAGATTTCTAATGTAAAGTTGCTGTTTAGCTGTTATAAAGCAGTAAGGAACGTCAAACCGCCCAAAATTACACCAGCAGTATTTGGGATAATAAGAATCCAGTCCTTTTTGGGCTCTTTAGTCCAACCATAGATGACCCAAATGAGACAAGAAACTGCTGCA
>JAGZWL010000179.1:0-1370 GCA_018378955.1 Atopobium sp.
GAGAAGGGCTCGTCCAGCAGCATAATGTCTGAGCCAATGAGTGCCGTGCGCAGGAACGCAACACGCTGTCTCATGCCGCCTGAGAGCTCGTGAGGCCAGCTTTGCGCCACGCGCTCAAGTCCACCGCGTTCCAGCATCTCCTGGGCTCGTGCGCGTGCCTCAGAGCGCGAGACGCCCTTCAGCTCAAGCGGAAGCGCTACGTTGTCGATGATGCGCTTGCTTGGGATGAGCAAATCCTTCTGGAGCATGTAGCCAATGTGTCCCGGATGCCCTGTGACGTCAGAGCCATGCAGCAGTACCTTGCCCTCCTGCGGCTGCAAAAGTCCCGCAAGTGCGTGGAGCAATGTTGTCTTGCCACAGCCCGAGCGACCAACCAAGCAGGTAATGGTGCCAGGTTGCAGCTCAATCGAGATATCCTGAGCAACTACCTGACCATTTCCCCAAACCAGCATAAGATTGCGCGCCTCAAGTGCTGGCACGTCCTGTTGTGGCTCGCATGCAGGTGCAGCTCCTAGGCTTTTCTCGCCAGAAGCGTCCATAGCAGCACCTTCTGTTATGTCAATAAGCTTCTTATCCAAGGTACTCACTAGTAAATCCTGCGGATGGGTCAATCTTATTCTCTAGCAGCTGCTGGTTATTGAGCCAGGTGTAGAATCGCTGCCAGCGAGCAGAGTCAATAACTCCCCACTTCTCGGCGTCGTCAATGTATTTGGCAGCCAAGAACTTCTGAGAAGCTTTAACCAGGTCAGCGTCAAGTTCTGGAACAGCTTTGAGTAGAATTTCTGCCGCTTCATCAGGGTTAGAAACGCAGAACTCATAACCTTTTCTGGTAGCGCTTAAGAAGGCCTTAACAGCGTCTGGATTCTCTTTTGCAAAGCCATCATTTACTGCGATAACTGGCGTGTAGTAGTCAAAATTCTGATCAATAGCTGCAAACGCAAAGTAGTTGTACGCAAAGTTCTGAACACGAGCGTTTTGAACAGCCCACTGCTCATACACCCAAACAGCATCAAACATCTTTGCTTTTAGTCCAGATACCTCATCATCTACCTCATAAGGTACCATTTTAAGCGTGGAGGGATCTCCTCCATCAGACTCCATAACTGACCTGATAGTAGCCTGCTCAACAGGGAGATTCCACGTAGCGTAAGTACGATCATTAAGGTCACGCGGACGAACAATGTGATCTTCTTCACGGCTCATAATGCCTGAAAGATTGTGCTGAATGATAGCAGCCACCGCAGTATATGGCAGCGGATTAGAAGATGAGAGGCTGTTAGCAATATAGTCCTGGTAGGTAACGCCCATCTGTGCGCCACCAGCACCAATCAGCGCATCGGCACCATCGGCAGGTGGCTGCTGAATAGTTA
>JAGZWL010000180.1:0-1344 GCA_018378955.1 Atopobium sp.
AGCGCAGTTTTTCTGATTACCAGATTCAGCGTGCAGCTACTGTTGTTGTCATGGTGACAGCTGGCCTTGTTTGGTGTTTCTTTAAAGGCTATACCGAGCCCATGTTTTCTATCTGCACCGGAGCTTTGCTCTTTAGGGCAGTTGACGGTATGGCCGATGTCTATGAAGGTCGCTTGCAGCAAAAGGACAAGCTCTATCTAGCAGGACTCAGTCAAGCACTGAGGTGTAGCACAAGTTTTATTCTCTTCACGCTTGTGTTATTTGTTACCAGAAATCTTGTGTGGGCAAGTTGGAGCATGGGTATTTGCGCTCTTGTTACCTTGGTATTTGTTTCTGCTCCCCTAGCCATTCTTGAGACCGATAAAAGCGTGCGCTTCAAGCTTGCAAACATCAAAGATATCTTTGTGCAATGTTGGCCTCTCTTTTTGGCGCTTTTCCTCTACAACCTTATCGATTCGCTGCCAAAGTTTGCCATGGAAGGCACGCTCTCTTACAGCAACCAACTGTACTTCAACGCACTCTATTTCCCCGCTCACACTATTTTGATGATCTCTACCCTCATCTACAGGCCACAGCTCTTTAAGCTTGCCAGCCTGCTAGAAACTTCTATCCACAATCCTGCTAGTAAGAAACGCTTTGGCGTAATGGTACTTGCCCTGTTTGGAGCTATTGCCGTTGTCACCGCAGGTACTGCAGCATTTGTTGAGTTTATTGGCATTCCTCTTAACAGCTTCTTGTACGGCGTTGATTTTGAGCAGTATCGCGGACTCGCACGCATTATGGTAGCCACCGGTGGCCTTTGTGCTGCGATTGACTTTTTGTACCAGCTCATAACCATCATGCGAGCTCAAAAGGCAGTTACGCGCGCCTACCTCATTTCATTTGTTGTATCTATCCCTATTATCTGGATGATGGTCAGCTTTACTGGTCTTAACGGCGCAGTTATTGGCAGCTTCTCATCCATCCTTATCCTCTTCTTGCTGCTCATCAGCGAATACGCTGTAGCACGTATGAAAAACTAGCAAAACAATTGATGCTCAAACGCAAAATCCCCTCTGCTCCATACGTTGGAACAGAGGGGTTTTTAATGCATATAGCAAGAAACCCGTCTGCTAGAGGGGTTTCTCGACAATGAACTTAGAAGGAGCAAGCGCCGCCGATAGTGCAAGCAGCTGCTGCAGAACCGTCGTCTGAATCATCGTTTGAACCAGAAACATGGAAGACCTCGGAGAGGTAGTTAATGATGTCGCCGGACTCATACATTGCCTTGCCGTCAATGAACAGACATGGAACCTGACGCTTGCCGCCGACCTCAATGAGGCGCTCGCGAGCTGCATCATCAGC
>JAGZWL010000181.1:0-1338 GCA_018378955.1 Atopobium sp.
GCAGCAGCTCTTGGCTTCAGGTGACGCTACGCGCGACGATTACACAACCATGATCTGGTTTGCTCCTGAGCGTTTGGGAGAAGTGTATGAGCAGCTCTACACCACTAAAGGTGGACAAATCCTCTATGACACGTCTCTTGTAGCTGCGGTTCTATCTGATGCTGATGACGAGAAAAGCATTACACACGCTATTCTTGCCTCAACAGAAGGTTTGATTGCAGTAGCTGCTCAAACGTGGATTGACGCATCGGGTGACGCAGTCTTGTCCAGAGCTGCTGGTGTACCAGTTGCAGCTGGTGATGAGGACGGCATCAATCAGGTTTGCAGCCTGCGTTTTACCATGGGCGGTATTGATGTTGAGCGCTATAGAGATTACGTGCTCTCACTTGATGACCACTTCTCGCCATTGGTCGAAGGATATTTCTTTGAATCCGCGATGGTCGCAGGTAAGAATTTTAAGCTGGAGCCAAAGTTTCGTGAGGGAATTGAAGCAGGTATTCTTGAAGAGGAGGACCTGCGCTATTACCAGATTTTCTCGCTTCCTGGAAAGCCAGGTTGCATGGCGCTGAACTGTCCGCATATTGCAAGCATGCGCAAAAACACCTCGGGAGCTGCACGTTCTAACGCAACAGTTGAGGCACACGCTCGCATTCGCCGACTAGTTACATTTTTACAGCGCATGATGCCTGGATTTGAGCAAAGCTATCTTATGGAGCAGGCTTCATTGTTGGGTGTTCGTGAGAGCTGGCGTGTTGAAGGTCAGACAATGCTTACCGAGGAAGATTACGTCAACCAGGCTCGATTTGACGACGGTCTTGTTCGCGGCGATTGGTACATTGACGTTCACTCCAATAAGGGCGGACTCTTCCACAAAAACACCTACGAGCAGGGTGACTATTACGAGATTCCATTCCGGTCGATGATCACCAAACACATCAATAACCTGGGCGTTATTGGACGTTGCATCTCTACGACGTTTTTGATGCAGGCAAGTGTTCGCATTATTCCAACGGTCACCGACATGGGAGATGCTATGGGTACGGCATGTGCTCTGGCAAAACAAACGTCAACGCCACTCGCTCAGCTAGATGGTGTGGCGGTTCGTGCTGAAGTTGAACAAATGAAACCTGTGAATTCATAATTGCCGCCGAAGAATTGTAGAAGCTGTGATAAACTTCTACAGTCACGGGCGATTGGCGCAGCGGCTAGCGCAGGTGCTTTACACGCACAAGGCCGGGAGTTCAAATCTCTCATCGCCCACCATGGAACCTCACGCGGCGCCCTCGGGTGTCGCGTTTTTTCTTAGGAGTGCAATGAATAACCAGGTAGAAAGCGCGT
>JAGZWL010000014.1:0-19255 GCA_018378955.1 Atopobium sp.
CCTCAGCCATTTAAGCCACCTCCTCCTGAGTAGTTGCTGCAGGTGCTTTCTTAGAAGCAACCTCCTCCAAATACGATTCACAGCATGCCTTAGCAACAGTGCGAACACGAAGAATATAGTTAGCTCTCTCAACAGCAGAAAGAGCACCACGAGAGTCAAGTAGGTTGAATGCATGGCTGCACTTCATAACGCAGTCATACGCAGGTAGTGGAAGCTTACGCTCAAGGCAGCTGTGGCACTCTGCCTCATACTCGTCGAACTTCTCGCGCATAAGCTCAATGTTGGCTACCTCAAAGTTATAAGTTGAGAACTCACGCTCGTTCTCCAAAAATACCTGGCCGTACGTCATTGGCGTGCCGTCTGGCAGGTAACTCCATACCAGGTCATAGACGGAATCTACACCCTGAGCATACATTGCAATACGCTCAAGACCATAGGTAATCTCTACAGGAACTGGGTCTACCTCAATACCGCCTACCTGCTGGAAGTACGTGAACTGAGTGACCTCCATGCCGTTGAGCCAGACCTCCCAGCCAAGACCCCAAGCACCAAGCGTTGGACTCTCCCAGTCGTCCTCAACAAAGCGAACGTCGTGGTCTTTTGGATCAAGGCCAATAGCGGCAAGTGAACCAAGATAGAGATCTTGAGAGTCTGCAGGAGATGGCTTAAGCAAAACCTGGAACTGATAGTAATGCTGCAAGCGGTTAGGATTCTCTCCATAGCGTCCATCAGCAGGACGACGACAAGGCTGTGGATAGCAGGTACGCCAGGCGTCAGGGCCAAGTGAGCGCAGGATAGTTGCGGTGTGGAAGGTGCCGGCACCTACCTCAGAATCATATGGCTGCATGACTGTGCAACCTTTTTCTGCCCAGTAGTGTTCAAGGGTCAAAATCATATCTTGAAACGTTAGTGGTGTTGCGCCCATGATGTTCTTTCTCTCAAATGTCCGACGTAAGTACTATAGCCCGCGAGCATGGTCAAAGGGCCAGAAAATAAACATTGCCTTAGAGGTCACGGTAGAAACCGCAACAGCTCCAAAATATCTGGAATCCAGCGAGTTTGTTCTGTTATCCCCCATAACAAAAATATGACCTGCAGGAACAGTATACGGATAATTCTGAATTACGGCACCCGTGCGATCCGCAAGAGAATAGGTTGGCTTGCCTTCAGTGTAAGGCTCGTCCATAAGCTGACCGTCAACATACACAGCACCGTCGCGCAAATCTACCGTTTGACCTGCTGTAGCAATGACGCGCTTAACTAAAAGCGTATCGGGATTCTGAGGACTGGTGAAGGTAACCACATCACCTGCTTGCGGAGTACCGCCAAAACGATAGGTAAGCTTCTCTCCTACCAAACGGTCCCCCAGCTGAATGGTATTGAGCATGGAGCCCGTTGGAACTTCATAGACTTCAGCGACAAAGGTTCTGATAAAAAATGCCAGTAAAACTGCAACAACAACAATTACCAGGTATTCAAGAAGCTCAAGAACTCTAGAATGTCCACTACTCATCATTATCACCAGATTGCTGATCAAGCTCTGCTAGATACGCTCTGTCCTTCTCTGTGAGCTGGGCGCTCTCTAAAAGATCCGGGCGCCATGCTCGCGTACGAGCAAGTGCAGATTGTCGTCTCCAGACCGCTACCGCTCCGTGGTCTCCTGAAAGAAGCACAGACGGAACTTCTCGCCCCTCAAAGTTTGCTGGTCGCGTGTACTGAGCATACTCGAGAAGTCCATCGTCAGAGAAGGATTCATCCTGCGAGCTCATCTCATCGCCAAGCGCACCGGGAAGCAGGCGCACAACCGAGTCAATCACGGTAAGCGCGGGAAGCTCTCCGCCCGTCAGAACATAATCTCCCATAGAAATAACGTCATCTGCCAGCTCGTAGACGCGCTCGTCCATGCCCTCATAGCGACCACAAACAAACAGAATGCGCTCCTTTTGAGCAAACTCTTGGGCGATAGCTTGAGAATACGGCCTACCAACTGGCGAGAAAAACACCACGTGGGGCTTGACATCTACCTGTTCAGAAATCTCTCGAACTGCCTCAAAAATGGGTGCGGGCTTCATAAGCATGCCTTGCCCGCCACCAAAAGGCGCGTCATCTACCGTACGATGCCTATCATGTGTCCAGTCACGCAAATCATGTGCATAGAACTCAAAAATGTTTGCCTTTTGAGCTCTGCCCATAATAGAAGCATGTAAATAGGGCGAGAAGACCTCAGGAAATACTGAGAGCGTTTCTAGACGCATGCTACTCACCTAACCTAAGAAGACCCTGAGGAATTGAGACGGTAATGGGACCCTCAGCTGGAGCCTCTTTGATAAATTCATCAACAGCAGGCATCATTACCTGGCCAAAAGGTCCCTCAAGTACCCACACATTTTGTGTGGGTCCAATAAGAACCTCTGAAATTTCACCCAGAGAACCATGTTCTATATCAAGTACTTCTCTACCCACAAGCAGAGAAACATTGACCAGACCAAAGTTTTCTGGAAGACAATCTTCTTCTACCAGAAGCGTTTTACCCACAAGCTCTTCAGCGTCTGAGATGGTAGTTACGTCTTCAAAAGTTACAAGACTACCTTCTCTGTCATCTGACTCAACAGAGACAACTGAGAACTTCCTTGGTCCCTTAAGCGCAGGCGGAACAGGAACAACTGTCATGCCTTCAGCTATAAGAGAAGGAAGGCTGTGAACGGGAACCGTCACAACCTCCCCTCTTTTACCATGCGTTTTAACAATTTGAGCAATTGCTCGCCAGTGTTTACGCAAAATTAGCCTACAACCTCGACATCAACAGAGGTGCCAACACGCTGGCCAAGAGCACGAGCCAAAGTACGAATAGCCTTAATGGTTCTACCCTTGCGACCGATGACACGTCCAGCGTCTTCCTCAGAGCAAGAAACCTCAATCAAGGCTCCATCCTCGCGATCGGTGACGTCGAGTGCAACAGCATCTTCATTATCGACAAGACCACAGACGATGTACTCGACAAGATCAGCAACCTTGTCAGAAGGCATCTCCTGAATGTCTTGATCGACAGCGTCTACCTCAGTGGGCTCTGTGAATTCAGACACGATTTACTCAGCCTCTGGAGCCTCGGACTCCTCAGCAGCTGCAGCAGCAGCCTCAGCAGCAGCCTCTGCAGCTGCAGCGGCCTTTGCCTGTGCCTTCTTGGAGAGCTTGGTCTTCTTCTCTGCAACTGGAGCACCAGTACGAGCGATCTCAATGAGGTGAGAAACTGCGCTTGTTGGCTGAGCACCCTTTGCTACCCACTCGTCAACCTTCTCGAGGTTGATATCAATCGTCTTTGGGCTAGTCAGTGGGTTATAACGACCGACTTCTTCAATGTAACGACCATCGCGAGGCATACGACCATCAGCGACAACTACGCGATAGTACGGACGCTTCTTGGCACCGTGACGGGCCAGACGAATCTTAACTGCCAATGAAAACTCCTCCATACGAGCGGTGCCTCGGATGTTAGATGGGCTGCACCGCAAAGCCACAAATCGGGTTACAAGTGTACAACAACGCATTAACCTCGAAAAGTATAAATTTGCTCTCTTCAAAAAGTACTCGTAATTTATGTATGAAACACTTGTTCTATTTGTACAAAAAGTATACACTATTTCTATGGAAACATCAAAGGACATATCAGATAAAACCGCACGTAAATCGTGTGATTTTGAATGGCATGGTAAGGCTATTGGCCTTCTTGACTTAGATGCGTTCTTTGCATCTGTAGAACAACTTGATCATCCTGAGTGGCGTGGAAAACCTGTAATTGTAGGAGGTTCTCCTCACAAACGGGGCGTTGTTTCAACCGCATCTTATGAAGCAAGAAAGTATGGCGTTCATTCTGCCATGCCTTCAGCTACTGCAGTAAGGCTTTGTCCTCATGCAATTTGGACTTCAGGACGTTATGACAGATACTCAGAAATGAGTGCTCTTGTTATGGGTTTTCTCAAAGATGAGACTCCCCTTGTTGAACAAGTTTCTATTGATGAGGCATTTTTTGACATTACTCCTGGAAGATTTTCTAAAGAAAATCCTTTAGAAATTTGTAAGCGCATACAAAAGAAAGTTGCAGCACTAGGTATTACCTGCTCCATTGGACTAGGAACAAATAAAACAATTGCCAAGATTGCTTCTGAACAAGAAAAGCCTCGAGGTCTTACTGCGGTCTTTCCTGGTACAGAGGGCCGCTTTCTAGCACCACTGCCCATTGAGGCAATGAGCGGCATTGGTCCTGCTATGGCAAAAACTCTTCATCAGCAAGGAATCAAAACGCTTGGAGAACTCTCAAGAGCAGATGCAACGTATCTCACTTCCCTTGTAGGCAATACTGCCTCAAAGATGATTTTGCGCGCGCAGGGAAAAGAAATTTCAGAGGTTCATGAAGCTGCTCAACCTCGCGATGTTAAGTCTGTTTCTAACGAGAGAACCTTTGAAACAGATTTGTTTGATAAACAAGAAATAGAAGAAGCAATCAGACACATCTCTGGTGTAGTGGGCAGACGTCTTCGCCGCAAACAGTTACAAGGTTATACCGTAACGCTTAAGGTAAAAACTTCTGCAACAGAGTCTCATACCGCTCAAAAAAGAATGTCTACTCCAACTGATGATGAACATCTCTTTGCAGAGATTGCCGTTGGCCTTCTTTCAACCATTTGGAAAGAAGGCCAACCAGTAAGACTTCTTGGTGTTGGCATTAGTTCATTTACAGATGAGACACAGAGTAAGCCTGTTCAAACGTCTCTTTTTGATCAATTTGAAGACACGTTTGATGTGGCAGCCTCTGGACCCGCAACAAAAAAGAAACCTCGGAGTGACTTACGTCATCTCTCCGAGGTAACCGATAAACTCAAAGATAAATTTGGCGCAGATGCTGTGCAGTATGGTAGAGACCTACGCTTTGAGCATCGCGTTTCAGACACCATGCCTACAGGCAAAAACGAGCAGATCTAGGACGCTCAACCTACTCAGTAGGATCAGCAGATTCTGGAAGATTGTCTACCAGGTCATCCTCGGAAAGCTCAAAGGCTGGAGCCAAAGCATCCTCTGGAAGATCAGCGTAAGGAATTTCAGAAGTCATAGCGCCCTCAATATCCAGCTCTACACGAGGAGCATCTGCCCAAAGTCGCTCAAGACGATAGTAAGACCTTACCTCAGGCTGGAATACGTGAACTACAACTGAGCCGTAATCGATCAGAATCCAATTAAGGCCATCACGGCCTTCAGTAGAAATTGGACGAACACCACAATTTGCCGTGACCTTCTCGCGAACCTCATCAACAATAGCGTCAGCCAAACGAGCATTTCCGCCAGTGCAGATAACAAAGTAATCGCAAACGTCACTGAGGCCAGTGAGGTCGAGCACAAGAATATCTTCAGCTTTCTTTTGATCTGCGGCGATTGCAGCAGTCTTTGCAAGCTCAAGTGAAGTTACAGCCATGAATTTCTCCGTTTTCTCATGTAGCCAGGCTACTTAGATTTCTTCTCAATCATCTCATTGTATAGGGCAATTGAGTTTGGATACAAATAACTCCTTGATGAAATCACATACATCATAACGCTACAAAACGCCGTCTCATAAAGCTCATCGAGAGAGCCGCCACGTAAATATACGTTTCTTGCTTCTTCGACCGATGTAAAGTTTGGACGCAGAGGCTCAATAAGATCAGCTACATACAAGATTTTATCTAGCTTGCTCATCTGACGGTCGCCCGTAGTGTGCTTCTGAATGGCGCTGAGAATCTGCTCAGAAAGCCAAGGATAGATGGCTGGTAGCGTTTTTGCGGCGAGAGGACCATGTAAGAGTCCAACAATTTTCTGATAAGGAGCTTCTGTCTGGATACGAAAGCGCTCTGCCAGTTTAATGGTTTCTGCATCAGGAAGAAGTTTCTCCCAATCATGCAAAATACCTGCAACGCGAGCGCTCAACATATCTTCACCATAAGCCTGCGCAAGCGTTTCTGCACAATGTCCCACAGAGATAGAATGCGCAAAACGCTTAGGGTTCTTGTGATACATATGACTCTTCAAATCAGACTCAAGCTGATCAATAAGCGCCTGTTGTTCTGCGGTATAGACAATATCTTTTGCTATAAGTGTTCTTTCCATTATGTCCTACAAAATATTGAGCCAAGCCTAATCTCTACCTGTTTGACACCACCTTGTTACTGACGTATGTCAATCTGAGCAGCGGGTCGCTTTGGCTTGACCACTTAATTGAGTGGCGTTGTGTCGGCGCCATAAAGCCCATGCTTGTGAATGTAACCTGTTACAGAATCGGGAGTTAGGTATCTGAGGCTCTGACCATTTTGAACTCTACTACGCAGATAGCTTGATGAGATTGCTAGTGCGGGAACCTCAAGATAGGTTACCTTGAAGTCATAAGGTGAGTCTGCAATAACCTTTTGAGCACGACTCAGCTCATAACCAGGACGCGTTGCAGCAACAAAGTGAGCAAGCTCAGCTACGGTCTGTGCATCTTTCCAGGCGACAATATCAGCAATTGCATCTGCACCAGTAATAAAGAAAAATTCAACGTTAGAAGGATATACCTTACGCAATCTTCTGAGCGTTTCAGCGGTGTAAGTGATGCCCTCATAATCCACCTCAAAACGAGAAGCAACAAAATGAGGATTATCTGAGGTTGCCAGAAGCGTCATTGAGTAACGGTCTTCTCCCCTGGTAACTCCCTTATTTTGTTTGAACGCAGGGCGACCAGCAGGCATAAAGACAACCACATCAAGATCAAGGTCATCATATGCCTGCTCAGCGGCTACCAAGTGACCGTTATGAATAGGGTCAAAGGTTCCACCCATGATTCCCAGACGATAGGTGCAATTTTTATCCTGTCCCAAACGAGGCAGGCCAGGGTGCATGTTATTTAAGACGTCGGCTGCCATACTCTACTCGGTTTCTGAAGAAGTCTCAGCCACTTGAGACGGATCAGATGGAGCCTCTTCAAACTCAACATCTTCGAATTGCTGGTCTGAGGCGTCCTCATCAGGAATCTCTATACCATCTGTATTTGGTTTATTTGGATCCTCATAGGTAAAGGTAAGCTCAAGAATGCGAATCTCATCGCCGTCAACTGCACCAGCCTTTGCCAGCTGTACTTCAAGACCCATACGATCAAGACGACGCTGTAGATATGCCACAGCCTCATCATTATCCCAATCGGTCTGAATAACCATGCGCTCAATCTGGCCACCGGAGACACGCCACGCATGACGCTCTTCTCGCTCAATGCGAAGTTTGTTATCACGACGAAGTCGCTGGTTCTCCCAAGCCTCGCTGCGGTCAACCGTTGGCGTAGTAATGGCAATTTCTTTGCGGAGCTCTGCTACTTCTGCAGCACAGGTAGTAACAAAATCATCAAGATTTAAACCAGTTACCGTAGAGATAGCAAAGAAAGTCCTGCCATCCGCCTCAGCGGCTTTTCTGAGAGCCTCAATAGCGTCTTCTGTACCAGGCATATCGCATTTGTTTGCAACTACAATCTGAGGGCGATCAGCCAGCTTTGAAGCGTACGCTTTAAGCTCCTCGTTAATAGCGTGGTAGTCCTCTACAGGATCTCTATCTTCATAGCCACCAGTAACGTCAACCATGTGGACAATAAGCGCTGTGCGCTCAATATGACGAAGGAACTGATGACCAAGACCCTTGCCCTCAGAGGCACCCTCGATAAGACCGGGAACGTCTGCACAGACAAACGACTGACCGTTCTGTGCGCGAACAACACCCAAGTTTGGAACAAGGGTGGTAAAAGGATAGTCAGCAATCTTTGGACGAGCAGCACTAATACGTGCAATTAGAGAGCTCTTACCAACAGAAGGCATGCCCACCAGGGCCACATCTGCCATGAGCTTCATCTCTAGCTCAATCCAGTGCTCTTGGGCTGGCTCGCCCTTCTCGGCAAATGCTGGTGCACGCCTCACTGAGGTGACAAAGTGAATGTTACCGCGGCCACCATTGCCACCAGGAGCAACAACTACCTGCTCACCTGGAGAAGTTAGATCGGCAATCTCGTAGAGTGGCTCTTGCGTTTCTGGATCAAGCTCGCGCACAACGGTTCCCAGGGGCACCTTGAGCAGCAAATCCTGTCCGTCAGAGCCATGACGGCGAGCACCCTTACCGTGGGTACCACGCTCGGCCTTAAAGTGATGCTTGTAGCGGTAATCAATCAGGGACGAAAGCTGCGCGTCTGCAACAATGACAACATTGCCGCCGTGACCGCCATCGCCACCGTCAGGACCGCCTTTTGGAACATATGCTTCTCGGCGAAAAGACATGCAGCCTGCGCCGCCGTCTCCACCTTTAACGTTGATATGACAAAGATCAGTGAAAGTTTCCACGTGTCCTCCTTCTAATACCTTAATGTTACGGCATTTACCAGCGAAGCACAGTGAAAACGCGAGAAGTTCTTATGAGAACACGAGGACAACAACAATTACCGCAACGCCAAGAATCATCAAGGCAAAGTCTGATGGAGCCAAAGGATAGCGTTTAAATGCAGATGAAGCGTTCCTTAAATAAAAACCTCGCTGCTCAGCTGCAAGTGCTGAGGCATCAGCTTTTTTAACCGAGCTTACCAGCAGAGGAACAATCAAAGGCATGGTAAGCTGGAGCTTCTTAATTGGATTTTTGGTATCAAACTCAACGCCGCGAGCCATCTGAGCCTCCATGATATGGTTCATCTCGGAAGCAAAGACAGGCACAAAGCGCAAAACCGTTGCAATGGTAAACGCATAAGGGTATGGGACATGCGCCACTTCTACCAGCGCATTCATGAGGTCTTCTACGCGCATAAGCGAGAGCATAGAAAGCAGCGGCAGTGCCAGCGCAATTGTTTTTAGTGCAACGATAAAACCGCGCTCCAAACCGCCTACCGTGATGAATAAAAAGAGCGTTTGACCAGCAGGAGCAACAAGCGTCTGTACAACGCACAAGATAAGACCTAAGACAGCAAAACCAAATACCAGCTTAAAAGTCTTCTGAGCATTCTGTGAGACAACTCCCACACAAATAGTGAGCGCGAGTACCGCAAGCACCTCAATCGTTCCTTGAGCGGCAAAGGCGGCCACAAAGAGCTCAAGCGCAAATACAAGCTTGGCCACGGGATTTGCCTTGTGAAGGAAGCTTGTTCCTTCGGTGTAATCAATAACACTACCCACGAGGAGCCTCCTTACCATTCAGCGTTGCCGCAATACGAGCAATCTCAAACTGATGCTGCAATGCCTCAAGCACCTCGGAAGCGCTGTTAAGCCCAGCAAATGATGGATCTACGTGCGCGCCCGCAAGTTTTGACAGTTGAATCATCTGAGGAGCCTCAACGTATGCTTCCTTCAAAACCTCATCTGCCGAGAAGATCTGTGCAACTTCCCCATCGTCTAGCACGCTACCATGTGCCATAACGACAATTCTTGTGGCAAAGTCCAGCACAACCTCCATGTCATGGCAAACCATAAGAACTGCACAGCCCTTCTCGCACAGTGATTTGACCATATTCATGACCTGCATACACTCTTTGTAATCCAGGCCGGATGTTGGCTCATCAAGCACAAGAATATCTGGCTCGCAGGCAACCACAGATGCAAGCGCAACCATCTGACGCTGTCCGCGAGAAAGCATAAACGGCGACGCATCCGCATCAAGCCCCATGCGATCAATTACTTCAAGCGCTTTCTTGCGCGCATCCTCTGCAGACACAGCCTTGAGCTCAAGACCAAACGCAATCTCCTCAAGGACACTCTCTTTACAAATCTGGTAATCAGGATTTTGGAACAGCGTAGAGACGTGTTGAGCAATCTGCGACGTCTTCCAATCCTTGCACGATGCACCCTTAAGGTGAATGTCTCCAGATCGAGGACGCAACAGGCCATTTACCAGCTTAGTTAAAGTTGTTTTACCTGCGCCATTTTGACCGACAAGTGCCACAAGCTCACCAGGATGCAAACTGAGGGAGACGCGCTCAACACCATCAGTACTCCCCTGATATTTAAAAGTGGCGTCGATAACGTCAAGAACAGATTGAACGCTTGGCTGCTCTGCGTCTTGAAGAATACCAATCCTGTCAAATGGGCCGCTCGATTCAGCAACCACAGGACCATCTATTTTTGGAAGATATGTCTCCCCTGCTAACTCGACGTCATTAGTAGCTACTGGTTCAGAGTCCTCTGTAAGGGAAATACTGCGATGCTGGAGAGCGCCTACACAGCACGCAAGCTGCTTGGCGGCTGACTGAACTGACAGTGCAGTCTCATCGCAGACAGCCTGATCTGCCTCACTGAGCAAGTGAGCATACTCAGACTGATGAGAGAGCTCATAGACGCCCTTTGAGACGCGCACGCAACGAGGAACATCAACGCCAACCTCTTGCAGTAAATCTACCTGAGAGAACACTTCCTCACCGCTACCGTATGCACAAATGGAGCCCTTGTCCATAACGGCAATCTTTGAGCAATACTTAGCGAGAAGACCTACTTTTTGCTCAATCACCACAATCGTAATGCCTTTGGTTTTGTTGAGCTCAAAAAGGGTCTGGAAGATTAACTCGGACGACGTTGGATCTAAGGCTGCTGTTGGCTCATCAAGCACCATAACTTGTGGCTGAAGCGCCAAAAGAGCTGCAATAGCAACCTTTTGCTTCTGTCCACCAGAAAGAGAGGCAATCTCTCTAAAGCGAAGATTGGCAATGCCAACTGTCTCTAGAGCATAGGTAATGCGCTCTGGAATCTCTGCATGAGGAACAGCAAAGTTCTCAAGACCAAAGAGAAGCTCATCCTCAACAATTGAAGCAACCATCTGCGCGTTGATATCCTGGGTTACAGAACCCACAATTTTAGAGATATCAGTCAGCGCAACTGTGCAGGTATCCATTCCAGCAACAAGAATCTTTCCAAAGAAACTTCCTCTGAAGTGATGAGGAATAGCGCCAGAAAGCGCAAGAGCAAGCGTGGACTTGCCTGCGCCAGAAGGACCAACAATACCTACAAAGTCACCCTCCTGAACGCTTAGTGACAGCTCATTCAGAGCATGCGCTGAGCTATCAGGATAGCTATATGACACAGATTGAACTTCAATAATAGACACAGTGTTCTCCAGGAAATATGTGCGTATCTAAGAACTTATCGACCCAAAACCTTCTTAAGAGGAGCCGCAAGAACCTGAACAACAATAGCATTAAAGAATGCAGTTCCCACGATGACAGGAAGCATTACGTAGAAAAGCTCAATAGTTGCACCCTTGGCTGGAATAGCAATGGCAGCAAAGATCAGGCCAGAAATAAGAGTGGTTACAAAAGAACCAATTGCTGGCATTACTGGCTTATCTGCAAGAGCGGACCTTGTGAAGGCAAACATAACAAGTGAAGCTGCGCCCTCTGCAACAAAATCAGCTCCAGGAACAGTTGTAGTCAGCTGAATAACGGTAGCTGCGATAAGACCAATAACCAGGCTCTGAACAGCGTTTGGCTTAAGCAAAAGAATAGCCAGGCAGAACGAAGAAATAATAAACTCTGGACCAATTCCAATAGCACTAATTGCCTTACCAACGGTCAGGTTAAGAATAAAACCAGCAGCAATAAGGACGGCAACAAGGACTAGAGAAGTAACATCCAATACTCCTGCATTTTTTGAAACAGCAACAACACGTGGTGCCTGCTCTGCAGATCCTGTCTCTGTGCCTGCGGCGTTAACCTCATTGAGATTTTCTGTAGACATACAAACTCCTTTAACGCAAAACTAAAACGTACAAACAAAAACTTTTAACAACACGAGTTTCTCGCCATCCGGATTTAGCAAGAAACGTACGCACAAAAAAAGCTCTCGGTCACCCGAGAGCCTCTAAATGCGTATGCAGAAGCAACTCATCGCTGACCGGAGAAAGACAAGTTGTTCCACCACCACTGCTGAGTGCATGTAGCGCGCATGATATGTCCTCCTCCCAAGAGCGTAAATTGCAATGTAAGAAGAATACCATTACTTTGCCAGATTGTGTCAAGAAATACATTAAGAAACAAATTAGAAACTGTAAACGGTACGCGTAAGAAACCGCGAGAAACAAAAAAGGGGTCCCGAAGGACCCCTTGAATGAACTGCGAATGTTCAAGAAAACTTATGCCTCAGCAGCAACGACGTTAACGACGTGCTTAGCACCCTTCTTGAACTCAACAACGCCATCGCAAAGTGCAAAGAGAGTATCATCCTTGCCGCGACCAACGTTTACGCCAGGAGTGATGTGCGTACCACGCTGACGAATAATAATCTGGCCAGCCTTGATTGCCTGACCACCGTAAATTTTAACGCCAAGGCGCTGTGCTTGTGAGTCGCGACCATTGCGGGAAGAGCCGAGACCTTTCTTGTGTGCCATAAATGCTACCTGCCTATCTCAATATCAGAAGTGACCAATTACTCTGCAGACTCGTCGGATGCCTTAGCAGCAGCCTTACGAGCGGTAGGGAGCGCGGTAACCTTCAGCTTAGTAAGGTTCTGACGGTGACCATTGGCGCGGTGATAGCGCTTACGCTTGTGGAACTTGAAGACGAGGACCTTCTTGTCCTTGTACTGCTCAAGAACCTCACAGGTAACCTTCTTAGAGGAAAGAGTGGCAGCGTCAGCAACAACCTTCTTGCCGTCGTTAAGCATAAGAACATCAAGCTTTACCTTATCGCCAGGCTGCGCATCAAGCTTCTCGACGCTGATTACGTCGCCCTTGGCAACCTTATACTGCTTGCCACCAGTTGCTACGATTGCGTACATGTGTGTAACCCTTCATTGCTGATTCTTGCAACGATTAATACTATCTTTGTATTTCTGAAGATCCGAGCAAAGATCTTCGCCGCCGTGACCTGTGGCATCCGCGGGAAACTGTCGGTGTCCCATGTCCCTCGGCGAGAAACACAACTCGAAATAGTCTACTGCATATTTCAGAAAATTCCAAGACAAAACTACATGTTATAGAGGCTTCACAAGGAGTCCATTTTCTGAAACGTGTGCCTGTGAGACTCGGCACACCTTCAACGAGTCAATGCCTTGTAGGCCATCCACTCCGGCTTGAGCTGCAATTCTTTGTGCCTCATAAATCAAAACTGCAGGTCTAAGCGCTGCTCTTGGATCTTGGAGTGTATCAAGCTCAAATGAAATGCACGTTTCAGATGAGCTCTCAGAAATCTTATAGCCCGCAAACGTTGTCTCTAAATTGACCACTTTTTGCTTGTCTCCGCGCATGTATGTCAGCTCTTTTTTGGCGAGAAGATCCTCAAACCCCCAACGCAACGCGTCTGACCTAAGACCTTCTCCCAAAATGTCACATCTCCAATGAGCGGCATTCAACCATGCTTCAAGCGCTGGCAGCGACCGATCAACGTAGCTGGCAGCAAACGGAGCAAGCGCGGGAGGCGTAGCCGACAACAACCTCTCTAACGCTTCATCCGGGTCCACATATTCTGTGAGCTTCAAGTCAAAGTACTCCGCCTCAGACGAAGCGCCAACAGGAAGCGCCTGAGAGAACTGAACGCCCATGCGCTTTGCAAAGCCATTACCTACCCTAAACGGCAGCTGAGCTCTACGAACACAGCGCTCAATGGTGCCAATAAGCTCAAGGTGCCCCAGAAATGCAAGGCGGTCGTCTTTCTTGTAGGCCACACGAAGCCTAAAAATCTCTGCTCCACGTTCCGTCATAATCTCTGGCTGGATCTGTGGCCTACCGGCACGCCAGTCCTTCTTCATGGGCTCAGCCGCCTCAGGAGCTACGCTCTCTGCCTGCACATCCGTCATGAGCGCACCCCCATCAACACGTTGTCGACCTTCAAGGTCTGGCATACCGCACATCCCGTACAAGAGGTAAACGTGCAGTCTGGTGTGGTAACCTCGTCCATCGCCTTACGATATTCTCGCTGTAAATAGCCCTTGGAGACGCCAGGAGACGTGTGATCCCATGGAAGTTTTGCCTGGATATCAAAGGTTTCTGTTGCAATATCAGAGAGCGAGAAACCCAGACTTTCTGCTGCCGCATTCCAAGCATCAAGATTAAACTCGCTGGTCCATGCATCAAACTTACAACCATTTTTCCAAGCTCGGTAAATCAAATCAAAACCGTCGCGGCCCATCTTTGAAAGCGCACCTTCTACCAGGGACGTTCCAGAATCGTGGTAGGCAATCTTGAGTCCCCTATCGTGATTTGAGGACAAGAGCAACTGCTGTCTACGCTGGGCTTCCTCACGAGAAATCTGGCCAACCCACTGGAATGGCGTGTAGGACTTGGGCACAAATACGGCAACGGAAGCAGAAACCGTAACGCCCTTGCCGCCAATTTCTCGACCGATATCTAAAATACGCTTTGCAACTGCGGGAATGGCTTGAATGTCTTCATCGGTTTCTGTTGGAAGGCCCATCATAAAGTAGAGCTTCATGCGGCGCCAGCCGTTTTCGAACGCATTTCTAGCTGCGGACTCAAGATCATCTTCGGTAACATTTTTGTTGATGACGTCACGCATGCGCTGAGAGCCTGCTTCTGGAGCAAACGTCAATCCGCCACGCCTTGAAGTAGAAACGGCGTCTGCCATCTCCGCGCCAAACGCGTCCATACGCTGGGAAGGAATGGAGATTCGCACGCCGCGTTTACGCAAATCAGAGTTCATACGGCGCAGAATGTAGCCGCACTGAGAGTGATCCGTTGTAGAGAGCGACGTGAGCGAAACCTCATCGTAGCCGCTCTTCAAAAGGCCTTCCTCGCCTGCTTGGACAATCTGCTGAGCTGGGCGCTCGCGAACAGGACGATACGTCATTCCAGCCTGACAGAACCTACAGCCGCGAGCACAGCCGCGCTGAATCTCTAGAGCCAGCCTGTCCTGAACAATCTCGGTATACGGAACAATGCGCTGCGCAACAGGGTCTGTTACTGAAAGATCTGGCAGGCAACGCTTATAAACCACGCTTGGTGCGCTACTTCCCTCTTTAGGAACCGCATATCCCCAGCGTGTTGAGGTATTATCGTGCACAATCTGATAAAGCGACGGTACGTAGACACCTTGGATCTGTGACAATCTACGCAAAATCTCTTGGCGAGAAACTCCATCAAGCTTGGAAGTTCTCACGCACTCGCACATCTCTACCAGCGCTTCTTCGCCATCACCTAAAAGAATTGCATCAAAGAGCGGAGCCACTGGCTCTGAGTTCCAAACAGAAGGACCGCCACCAAAAATAAGTGGATCCTCTTCATCACGTTCTTCAGCGAGCAATGGAATGCCTGCTAGATCAAGCGTTTCTATAATATTGGTTGCAATCATTTCATGCGCAAGGGTGAAGCCCACTACATCAAAAGAAGCCAGCGGTGCAGCACCCTCCAACGAAAGCAGAGGAACATTGCGCTTGCGCATCAAAGCCGCCATATCGACCCAAGGCAGATAGGCGCGCTCACAAGAAATATGAGGCGCCTTATTCAAAGCGTTATAGAGAATGGCAATGCCCAAATTAGGCTGACCTACCTCGTACACGTCAGCGTAAACCATACAAACGTGAAAAGGACCTTCTTGCTCCTCTACTGCTCCCCACTCGTGATTTAAGTATCTTGAGGGTTTCTCGACATGCGGAAGCATGGGCTCAATGAGATGGAAGAGATTTTCTCGTTTGACACGCACGATAGTCTACTTTCTATCTTTTTGCGAGGGACTGTGTGGTTGCTATCTCTACGGTATTTGATTGTGAATTTGTATCTGCTGTTGCGTTTGCATCTGTAGAAGCACTCGAAGCGCTGGTTTTGGTAGAAGAATCAGCTGCTACCCCATCGCGTTTCTCGGCAATTTTGCGAGCGTACGCGTGAATGACGCGAGCAGTAGTGTGAGTACCTGCGTACCCCATGCCAGCCTTAAGCGCCCAGCCAAACCCTGGAACTGTGCCTGCGACCGTGCGTGCAACCGTACGGTATCCAAAGCCCGCACCCACAACGCCGAGAAGTTCGGCGATGGTTTCAACGCTCATATTGATGTTATAGGCGGCGGTAATATCGAGCGCCAGTCTGATCTGACGCGCTGTCATCAGCGGCATATCAGAGCCAGGAACAATCGCCACAGCTCCAATAGCTGCATTTTCTTTAGCGCAAGCAGCTGTTATCTGTTTAACCACTTGAGTTCTACAAAGAGGATACGCTGCCGCAAAAGAGACTGATTTTCCTGTTGCCGTTGCAATCCATGAAGAGAGTCGATCAAAGAGCACTTCTTCAGTGGTACCCGCAACAATGCTAATAAGCCCTGTGTTGTAGAGCGTATCAGCAATTTGTTGTGCTTCAACTGCAGACTCTACAACCACCGCACAAGGAATTGAATGACTTACCAACATGGTAAGGGCGTCCTCGTACTGTGATGTTGGCGTAGGAATAATCACCGCAATATCAGGAATAGCAGCATTCTTTCCCGTGCGACCAATGCCTCCAGAAACAAACGAAACACCGTCGGCAAGTTTAGAGACGCGCACCGTTGCATCTGTTCTCTCTGGCATAAAATACGAATGTACAGCCAGGATTACCTCTTCAGAAGCAAGGGAATCAACGTAGATATGCGTATAAGTTGGCTCTAGAGATGAAAGCGACCCGCGGAATTCTTGTAATACAGAGGTGGCAAGTTTGCCCAAGCTGTTTCTTTTTGCCATGGCTTATGCCGCCTTTGTTCTATGTCTGTAAACAGACTGGACGATTCCTACAGAAACAAGCTGAGCAATCATCGATGTTGATCCAAAGCTGATAAAAGGCAATGGAATACCAGTAATGGGCATGATACCAATACACATGCCAACATTCTGTAAAACCTGGAACGACCACATGGCTGCACAACCAACAAGTACCAGCTTAGAGAAGGTATTCTCGGTCTTCATGGCAAACAGAATGGTTGCAAAAATCATCCATGCAAAAAGTGAAAGCATAACGAATGCACCAAGGAAGCCAAACTCTTCCGAGAAGAGTGCAAAAACAAAGTCTGTGTGTGCTTCTGGTAAGAATCGCCCACTTGCCTGCGTAGCGTTACCTGGTCCTTTTCCAATAAAGCCACCAGAACCTACGGCAATCTTTGCCTGTTGCAGGTTATAGCCGTCTCCCGACGGATCAACAGAAGGATCCAAGAAGACGGTAAGACGCTTCATCTGGTACTCCTTAAGAATGTGAGGAATACCAGGAATCATAGAAGTAACAACAACAAGAGCAACAACAGCAATGAGCAAAAGAACGGTCACAAGAATCCAAGAACGTTTTGCACCAGAGCAAATGATGATGGTGGCTCCGATAACCAAAATAATCAGGCCAGTTCCCAGGTCAGGCAAAAGCATAATGGAGCCGAATGGAACCATCAATGTTCCACAAAGCTTTACATAGTCCCTTAGCGTTTCTACCTTACCGTTATACTGAGCACTCACCGAAGCCATAAGGAAGATTGTGACAATCTTTCCCAGCTCAGACGGCTGAAATCTAAAGCCAACAAGCGGGATATTAACCCAACCAGTCATACCCTTAACCGAAACGCCAAATCCGGGAATCTTAGGCAAAATCATCAATACAACTACGCCAACAATCAGCACATTTGTCATATTTGAAAGTGCTCTGTAGTCATAGCGCCACATAAGCGTGGCAAAAATAAGGCCCAAACCAATACCCAGAAGGTGCCTAGGAAAACTAGCTTCGGCAATGTTCATCGATGCGGTCCAGATAACCACAATACCGATGAGGACGAGAAGTGCCGCGGGAACAAGCTGTGCTAGATAGAGATTACTCAAGATATTCTTACCAGTAAGCTTCTCTTTCTTGGCAAGGCCGCCTGAAGGAATACCTCCACGCCTCCTAAAAGGTGAGTTCATTCTCTGTTTTGTAACTGCAGATGAATCAAGTGCCATGGGTTTCTCGCCTCCTTACCTACCAACGTTGTCTGGCTGATTGTAAATTGCACCAAAGACGTCTCGAACAATATACATACCAGAACCTGCGCCAGAAGGTGCGCAGTCTAGATTTGCAGCAACAACATACTGAGGCTTGTCAGCAGGTGCATAGCCAACAAACCAACCAACGGGCTCGCCAATAGACTGCTGCTCAGCAGTACCCGTCTTGCCATTAACCGTGACATCAAGATTAGTCCAGTGGATAGTCTGAGAAGCGGATTCCTCGTAGACAACGCCATAAAGACCGCGAGCAACAATGTCTCGGTGCTCATCTTTTTCTTCTGGGCTCAGAATGACCTCGTTTTTATACTCAATAACAGAGCCATTGCCGTTTCTGGCGTTAATACTCTTCAGAACATGTGGCTTATAAATTGGACCTCGGTTTGCAATGCCACAGTACGCATTTGCCATCTGAAGGCAGGTTACCAACAAGTCGCCCTGGCCAATAGCAAGGTTACAGTTGTCACCACCCTGCCACTTACGAGCATCATCAGGCGAGCTGGTAAAGTAATTCCACTTCCACTCTGCATCTGGAACGCGACCAGACGCCTCTTCTGGAAGGTCAATACCAGAAAGAGCTCCAAGTCCAAAGGCACGGAATGTCTCCTGCATGCCCTCGGGATGATCGTTGTTATAGAAGAAGCCCTTACCAATCTCATAAAAAACAATATCGCACGAGTTAGTGATACCGGTAATAAGGTTAACGGTGCCGTGTCCAGAAAGCAGCCAGCAATGCATACCGTACTGCTCGCCAAATCCTGTCCAAAAGCCCGTGCAATACCAGCTGGAATTTCCATCGCAAATACCGTACTTGAGTCCGGCAAAGGTAGTAAGTGCTTTGATGGTAGATCCAGATGGATACTGTCCAGCAATTGCGCGATTCATCAGCGGATAGTTTGCCTCTTCAGAAGAAAGCGTATCCCAGTCAGAACTGGAAATACCTCCAACAAACATTGAAGGTGAATACGTTGGATAGCTTGCCATAGCAATAACTTCACCGTTGGTGCAATCAAGCGCAACCACGCTTGCACTACGACCCTGGAAGTCTTGTGATCTAACTGTGTTGATAACACTGACAAGAGATGCTTCTGCTGCTTTTTGGATGTTTGCATCAATGGTCAAAACAACATCTGAGCCGCTCTGAGGAGCAATAGACGTTGAGTGAGATAAAACATTACCAGCAGCATCAACATACACCGTTTGTTCACCACGAACACCCTGAAGAGCGGACTCGTACTGATACTCAACACCCGTTTGTCCCACGATATCGCCGTGGGCATACACAAAGCCGCCATCCGCAGTTTTACTGCTTTCAAGCT
>JAGZWL010000182.1:0-1318 GCA_018378955.1 Atopobium sp.
TGCGCTCAGCATCTTCAACCTGCTTCTCATCTGCTGCCTGTTGGGCCTTCTCGACAATAGAGATAACATCGCCCATGCCAAGGATGCGCTTGGCCATACGATCTGGATGGAAAACCTCAAGTGAATCGGGTTTCTCGCCCATGGAAACAAACTTGATAGGCTTGCCGGTAACCTCACGTACGGAAAGTGCGCCACCACCACGAGCATCGCCATCAAGCTTGGACATGATAACGCCGTCAAAGTCTACGCGCTCGGCGAAGGTGCTAACAACATTGACAATATCCTGGCCGGTCATGGCGTCAACAACCATAAGAATCTGATCTGGCTTGACGGCGCGCTTGATAGCAACGGCCTCTTCCATCATTTCTTCGTCAATTTGAAGACGGCCAGCGGTATCGACAATTACCAGGTCGTTGAGGTGATCAACAGCCTCCTGGATAGCCTGAGACGCAATAGCAACTGCGTCTTTGCCATCACCACGATAGACTGGCACGCCAATCTCTGAACCAAGTGTTTCAAGCTGATCTGCTGCTGCGGGACGGTGAACGTCGCAGGCGGCAAGCAGAGGATTCTTTCCCTGAGACTTAAGCAAGTAGGCAAGCTTTGCAGCTGCGGTTGTCTTACCGGAGCCCTGAAGACCAACAAGCATAATGACGTTTGGAATGCGGTTCTGCGCCAGCGTGAGCTTGGACTCGGTTGAACCAAGCAGTGTCGTGAGCTCATCCAGAACAATGCGGACAACATTTTGGGCTGGTGACAGAGACTCCAGTACGTCAGCGGTCATGCACTGCTCTTTACAGCGACCAACAAACTCTTTAACTACCTTGTAGTTAACGTCAGCCTCGAGAAGAGCCATGCGAATTTCTCGCATTGCTGAATTGATATCGTCCTCAGTGAGACGGCCCTTTCCGCGCAGAGCGGAAAATGTATTTTGCAGTCTATCTTGCAGGCTGTTAAACATTACTGAACTCCCTCACCAACAAGTGCTTCACAGAATGATCGAGCGTCAAATGTCTGAAGATCATCAATTGACTCGCCCACACCAATACGATAAATAGGCAGGTTAAGCTGGTTTGAAATTGCCAGAGCAATTCCTCCCTTTGCAGTGCCATCAAGCTTGGTAACAATAAGACCGTCCAAAGACAGGGCGTCATTGAACTCTTTTGCCTGATTAAGGCCGTTTTGGCCAGTAGTTGCATCAATAACCAAGACAACACTCACGGGAATATCCCCTGCGCGCTTTCTGGTAACCGAGACAACCTTAGCAAGCTCACGCATCAGATCCGATGAGGTATGCAGACGTCCGGCAGTATCAATA
>JAGZWL010000015.1:0-19015 GCA_018378955.1 Atopobium sp.
TGAACTGCCTCCCATTTCTTGGACACGAGAAATAGGAGGCAGTTCAAAACACACCTAAGTCGGATAATCTGTTAAAAAGACGTATACATGACGCAGAAATTGCCACAAACATGCAGATTATCGTCATTAGATGTGTAAAATGCCCGCATCTGAGCAGATTATCTGACTTAGGTGTGTTCCGTAGGTGCGGAATTTACCTATAGTTAAATCTTTTATATGACGCTATTCATTTTCTAGCATATTAGGTTAAGTTTATGCATAGAGATGAATATCGGGTAGTACGACCGCCTAGCTGCCTGGCTATCTTGATTAAGAATATGTCGATTCTTCAGCAGAACACAAGAAAGCTGCACTATTTTGTGCGCCAGGCCTAAAAGCCGACGCTAACACGCTACAGAATCATAATCACCCGCATATGAACTGCCTCCCATTTCTTATGTCCAAGAAATGGGAGGCAGTTCATGTCCTAGGCATGAGAGGTTTTTGTTTAGGTGGCAAATACCGTTTATAGAATAATAGAAGACGCTTACGATAGTTATCAATGGGACCGATTAAATCTGAACAGCATAAGTTCATACTGGTAATGTAGAAGCAAATTTATAGGTAAATACTGCTTAGCACCTTCATTTATTTGTGATTCAAAGAAATTGTGGGTGAATTAAATGAAAAGAGCGTACCGCTTCATTGTTTCTATCATAGTTGTCTTAATTGCACTTTCCTCGTTTTTGGTGGGAAAAGGGTTTTTAGAAATTTTTACTTCCCGAAAATTCGATTCTTGGCTCTCTAATCAGCCGCAATTTTATACTTCACAGATGTCTGATGAAACAATAGAAACGTTTGTGTCAGTTGTTAGGTCTTACGCACAAACTCACAAGATGATTCTTATAACTAAGAAAACTGAATCAATTACTGAAGGGCCTAGGATATTGACCGTTGGCGTGCTATCTTCTCCAGGTAGTGAGGCTAACAGCTTTGATTCCTTTGATATTCTTGGTACCCAAGTTATAAATAGGCAAAAAATCAATGAACTCCTAGGACATTCTCCAGAGTCATATCTTGGCTACGGAATGGATACTAACAATAAGGTTAGTGACTTGCCGTATGTTTTGGGCTCAGTTTATTTCAAATTAGATCAAATTACTCCTGGCTATAATCTGGGAAATTCTTGTGCTGTTTTAGGCCTTTCTCCTGAAGAATTTGATGAATTGGTTAGTCAGATTTCAGAAGCTACTGGCCTACATAAAGAAAAATTTATTACTAATTATTCAGGATCAGCGGTTGAAATTGGACTCTTCTACTACGTTGCTGGAGTAACGTTTATAATCCGGAGCATATCGTTTTGGTTACTGACGTATTACAACTCGTTACAAGAATTAAAGAAACTCGGTGTTCACGTAATGCTTGGCTGGAGTAAGAGCGATTACGTCGTTCATCATTATTTTTTCTATTGTGCTTTAGCAGCTGTTTTACTGCCATTAGCCTTTATGTGGACAATGGTTAATTGCTCCGGATTTGATATTTCTGGCAGTTTTTTACTGTTTACGTTTACCTCGGCAATGCCAGCAATACTTGTAGTTGTGGTTTCGGTACTAATTTCTGCTGCTCCACTTCTAACAATCCGCCCTGTGGATGCAATTTTAGGAAGATTGTCGCAAAAGGGTCTATACGTTCTAACGGCGATAATTTATGCACTTTGTTGTGTAGTAGTTTTTGCTGGTTCTACGTATATGGATGCTCCTATAACAATGTACTCAAATCTACTATCCACTCAAGAAAATTGGTCTGTATATAAAGATTGGTATATTGTCCGAAATCATGTTTCTCAAGGTAATTTTTTCAACGGCCGACCAATGGATAAAAGTAAGGAATTATTTGATTGGTATAAAACCCACGAGCACGATACAGGCGTGTATATTGCTCATGTAAATCAAATAGGTGAGCCAACGCTAAATGCCTATGAAGTAAATTCATCGATTTTGAAGCCATTTGATGTTCTGATTGCATCTCCATCTTATCTAAAAGAAATCGGGGTAGCGTTGACTGATGAACAAGTTAAAAAAGCGGAGAATGGAACAAGGATTTATCTCGTTCCAAGCTCGTACTCAGAAGAACAAAAATCTCTGTTAAGAGAACTTGTGGCTAAAAGCGACAAGATATTTGAGTCAGACATCGTTACACCCTATATGCAAAATCCTTCATCTGAATTTATTGAATACGATGCTAGTGGGGGATTTTTTACCTGGTCAACAAATATAGACAGCCCTTCTATAAGCACAAATGTTGTAATCAAAGTGGTAACGTCAAATAACATGGTTCCTACTGAATCAGAAAGTTTAGTGGCTACGGGGCTTGATAATAGTTACATAAAGTTATCACCTGAGGCCGCTGCAAATTTGTTGGATTCCAGCGGTGTTGTAGAGCTCTCTGATGATGGTTTTGGAACACAGTTTAGTTCGATAGAGAGCTTTATAAAGGACTACAGAAAATCTCTGCAGGAGCTCTTCCTCTTATTCGGTGTTGTAATTGCGCTTATGTTTGCGGCTATAACGGTGATTCAAATAAGCATGATTTCAATTGTCCAGAGATTACATGAGAGAAAAATTGCTGTTGAATGCATGTTGGGATTTGGCATTTACAAGCAATACATAAATATTTTTCTTGTAGTGAATCTCATTGCACTTGTTGGAACACTTTGCATGATTGTCATAGGTTCAACTCTTGGAATAATAATGGGTTGCTTGATGTTATTGATTTCCAATTTGACTATCAGTATTTCTGCAAATAGAAGCACCATGAGAATTGTTCTAGAGAATCTCTCTAAGGAGTAGTTATGAAAACATTTCTACAGGTAGATGCTCTCAATAAGTCATTTGAAAGCAACACAGTTCTTCATAACATTTCATTTGAGATAGAAAGTGGAGAGTCAGTGGCTCTCGTGGGCCCTTCTGGGTGTGGAAAATCAACGCTTCTTAATATCATCGGTCTTCTCGAGACGCTAGATTCAGGCACAATCAAGCTTGAGGAAAAAGCATATCCTTCAATCAATAGCAAAAAAGCAACACTTATGAGGCGTACTGAAATCAATTATCTATTCCAATCTTTTGCTCTCATTAATGACTGGAAAGTAAGCAAAAATCTCTTATTGGCGCTTCAATACACCAAGCTTTCAAAGCAGGAACAGGAACGTCTTATTAGAACTGCCTTGGAAAACTATGGGATTGGCGAGAAGTTCGATGCGGTCGTAAATGAGCTTTCTGGTGGAGAAAAGCAGAGAGTAGCAATTGCTCGAGCAATGATAAAACCGGGTAATTTAATTCTTGCTGACGAACCAACTGGATCACTTGATAAGGCCATGGCCACTATTGTTATAGACAGTTTGCTAGACTCCGTTCATGCAAACCATAAAACGCTTCTTATGGTCACACATGATATGGGTATTGCCCAGCGTTGCGATCGAATTATTGAATTGCCAAGGCATCAATAGAAGTATTAACGGCGTAAAACACACCTAGCTTAGCAATGTGAATTAGGAGCGTTAAACAGCTCGGTCTTAGGCAACTTTTACAGCAGGAAGGCTTGCAGTCGCATCCGTTGTATCTTCGTCCTGCATGCGAGGCAATGAGCAGCTGCGGACATCGTCAGAGGTAAGGCCAAGCCAACGAGCACGATGACCGTCAATTTTTGCTGGACGGCGATGGAGCCACAGGGAAATTCCCAGAGTCCAAAGAGGCAGCAAATAAAGGAAGCTCGCAGCTAGAAGACTCATGGAAGGTGCGCCAATTGCAGAGAGTACCGAGATGTTTGAAATGGACCACGGTACCAGTGGAGCAAGAATTACAGCGCTATTCTCGATATCCAAGGCAAGAGCACTGGAAGAGTTTTCTGCGTTCTCGCACAGGTCGTTTGTCAGCATAATAGCCAAGGTCTGGTTACAAGAAACCATTGAGGTAAACATGCTGGTAATCAGAACGCCAAAGAAAGGCGTGGAGTTATCGGAAAGGTCGGCTACCAGCTGGCACATACGGCGAAGCAGACCAGTTGTCTGGAAAAGACCAGCGTAGCTTGAAGAAATGGTGACAATCGTCAAGACGTTCATCATGGAAAAAACGCCGCCACCATTCACCATGTTTGCAACGGTAGCGCCTGGAGCACGAAGACCAAAGAGCAGAATGACTGGCAGGTCGGCAAGAGGGACGCGTTGAATGGTAACGCAGAGAATGCAAGCAAGTATCAGGCTGGAAGCCATGGTAACAATGACATCAACCTTAAGAAGCGAAAAAACAATCACAAGAAGTGCTGGTGTGAGTGAAATTAAAGAGAGCCTAAAGGAGCGGCTGAGAAGACCAGTGACATCGGGGATAGTTCCCGTGTTTGCCATAAAGAAGTCCCACGCTACATAGATAGCGCATGCGGCAATAAAAGGCACTACGCTGGTTCGAAGCATACGGTTAATGTTTTTGGATAGATTGGTATCGGTAAGTTGTGAAACAAGAATTGCACTGGTAGACATAGGGGAGCAACGATCTCCAAAGTAGCTACCTGCAAGAACGGCGCCACCAATAAAGAACTCACTTGCCCCGATTGCCTTGCCAATAGACATGCAGATGATGCCCATGGTTGCTGCAGTACCAAATGCGGTACCCAGAAGCATGGACATCATGGTGCAGAGTAAGAATGTTGCAAGAATAAAGATAGACGGAGAAATAAGTGAAGCAGAAATGCTGACAATTTCTGGAATAGTTCCAGCTGCACGCCAGGCAGCACTCATAGCGCCAACCACAGCAAACAGTGCAATGATTGTTTTAACTTCCCAGACAGATTCAAAAGCTGCTAATAAAAGCTTTTTTGCGGAGATTTTACGAGAAAGTCCGTAACCAAAAAAGAGGAAGAAACCAATGGTCAAGATATATGTAAGGGGAAAAGATAGGGCTGTACCTACGATGAGCATCACCGCAAAGGCACTTAGTACTATTAGCTCTACCATGCATCCACTCCAAACGAATTTCTTGTGTAAATAGAGTAGACAACTAAGAAGTTGAAGTCCAACTGTTTTCAATGGTTATAATTACAAGTAATTTTTGTAATATAGTGGGAGCAAAAAATGAACTTTCAGACCATGGATTATTTTGTTGCTGTTGCAGAAGAAAAGAGTTTCACCAAGGCAGCTGAGCGCCTAAGTGTAACGCAGCAAACGCTCTCGGCAAATATTGCTGCTGCAGAAAAAGAACTTGGCTCTAAGCTGCTGGAACGTACGGTTCCGCTATCTCTAACGTTTGCAGGAGAAGAGTTCTTGCGGTATGCGCGCAAATTCCAAGCACAGCGTCGCGCTATGGATCAGGAGTTTCTTGATATTGCAGGCAATGAGCGAGGTCGCCTGCGTGTTGGTGTCACCGCCACACGAGGCCACATCATCATGCCGCGCTCCATCGCCGCTTTCCAAAAACTGCACCCAAACATCTCCATTGAGCTTGACGAGGGCGAGAATGACGAGCTAGTTGAGTGGCTGTCCGAAGGCCAACTTGACTTGATTGTTGCAACCGTCAATTCCACATCATATGACCTTGTTGTTAAAAAACTGTTTGACGAGAAGATCGTTCTGGTAGTTTCTCAAGCGCTTCTTGAATCTTTGTATGCAGATAAGGTTGACTCGGTTGTTGCGCAAGTCAAAAAGACGGGAAAGCTCACGGCCTTGGAAGCTTGCCCTTTCTTAACGGTAGGTAAGCGAGACATTGCTGGTAGTTTTGCTCGCCATGCGTTTGCTGCATCGGGCATTTCTCCTACCATCAAGGTTATGTCCAGAAACTCCGAGACGCTTTTGGCGCTTGCCATGAGAGGGGTGGGCGCGTGCTTCTTGCCATCAGAGCTGGTTGCTTCTTCTTACTACGACTCTGAAACGTCTGGTCTCCACATTATTGAGCTAGGAAAAGAGATGTCGTACTCGGTCAGCGTTGCCTGGCGCCGCACCGATCATGTGTGGAGCACAATCGAGTCATTTGCCCAGGTGCTTTCTGAGCAGCGCTACGTGGTTAAGCGAGGTGAGTAGCATGGACGCTCTTCAGACTGGCAATAACCTTGAGATTTTGTACCAAGATGAGTATCTGCTTGCCGTGAATAAGCCAGCGGGAATTATTGTTCACGCAGATGGTACCCATGAGCCTTCGCTAACCGATGTAGTTTGCGAGAAACTCCGTGCACTTGAGGGCTTAAGAGAGGTAGATCTTTCCCAGGTTCAAGCATTGAATCGTCTTGATAAGGAGACTACGGGCATAGTGCTCTTCTCGCTCAAAAAAGAAACGCAGCCTCAGTTTGACCAGCTTATTGCCTCTAAGGAGCTTTCCAAAGAGTATCTAGCTGCCGTTAAGGGAGCGTTTGAGCCAAATAAACTGCTGATAGATAAGGCAATTGGAAAAGATAGGCATGACGCTCAAAAGATGAGGGTCTCAGCAACAGGCAAACCTTCTCAAACGGAGGTATGTCTAGTAAAGGTTGCTTCATCAGCACAAGGTCAAACTCAAAGCTTGCTACTGGTCAATTTGCTGACAGGAAGAAAGCATCAAATTAGAGTGCATCTCTCGTCACTTGGATTTCCTCTGGTAGGAGACGCGCTGTATGGAAGCGTATCATCTCTGCAGCGCACCTCAAAAAAGAAGCATAGGCCGCAGCCGTTAATGCTCCATGCATATCGCGTTGGATTTATTCATCCAGTGACGGGCGCAAAAATTGTGATTAAAACGGATATTCCAGAGCGATTTTCTTATTTTGGTGTCACCGAGGTGGACTTATAGTACATACTTTGTGATAGAGACATACATTCATTTTGTGCGGATACGTTACCCAGACGTGCATAAAGTGAACGAGGAGGGGGAGAAATGCCTGGCACAATGCGAGGTGTCTATACCAACCTGACTGAAATCCGCAGGAAGGTATTTAAAGAAGTTTCAACGCTTGCGTATGAAAAAGCAGATAAGAGCGTTGATGAAATTGCTCGCCAGATGGAAGAGCTGCCTTACAAGATTATTCCTGGTGATATTGCTACGTATCGTGAGAGCGTCTTCTTGGAGCGCGCTATTGTTGGCGAGCGCATTCGCATGACTATGGGCATGCCTATGCAGGGCGTGGATCAGCCAGAAAAAATTTCTGACGGCCTAGAAGAGGCCTCTCGACCTGAGGTTTATTACCAGCCACCGCTGATTAACATCGTTAAGTTTGCGTGTAACGCCTGCGAGGACAACGTGTATCGCGTTACCAACGCGTGCCAAGGTTGTCTTGCGCACCCTTGTCGAGAGATTTGTCCTAAAGAGGCAATTAGCTTCGTAGACAAAAAGGCATACATTGACCAGGAGAAGTGCATTCAGTGTGGCATGTGCTTCAAGGTCTGCCCTTACCAGGCAATTCATCACCACGTACGTCCTTGTGCAGCCGCTTGCGGTATGGATGCTATTGGTTCTGATGAGCATGGTCGTGCAGATATTGATTACGAGAAGTGCGTATCTTGTGGCCAGTGTCTGGTCAACTGCCCCTTTGGCGCAATTGCCGATAAGAGCCAGATTTTCCAGGTAATTCAGGCTATCAATGAGGGTTACACCGTTGTTCCGATTGTGGCTCCTTCGTTTGTTGGCCAGTTTGGCAAGGGTAGCGTTGGTCGTCTTCGTGAGGCATTCAAGGAGATGGGATTCGCCGAGGTAGAAGAGGTAGCAACCGGTGCTGACCTCTGTACTGTTCAGGAAGCAGAAGACTTTGTCAAAGAAGTCCCAGAGAAGCTTCCCTTTATGGGAACAAGCTGCTGCCCTTCCTGGTCTGCAATGGCTAAAAAAGAGCATCCAGAGCATGCTGATGCTATCTCTATGGCACTCACCCCAATGGTTTTGACTGCTCGTCTGGTAAGAAAACAAAATCCAGAGTCCAAGATTGTCTTTATTGGACCATGCACCGCTAAGAAACTTGAGGCACTGCGTCGCTCCGTTAAGTCCGAGGTCGATTTTGTTCTGACCTTTGAGGAGCTTGCGGGCATGATGGAGTCTAAGGGCATTGACTACACCAAGCTTGATGATGACAACTCCGACTTTGAAAACGCCTCCCATGACGGTCGCGCCTTTGCAGTTGCTGGCGGCGTAGCAGGTGCCGTAGTAAACGTCATCCACCAGAAGTACCCTGATAAAGAAGTACCTATCATGGCTGTTGATGGCCTTGCTGAGTGCCGAGCCATGCTCAAGGATGCTGTTAAGGGTAAATATCCAGGTTATCTTCTTGAGGGTATGGCTTGTCCAGGAGGATGCGTTGGTGGCGCTGGCACCCTGAGTGCCGTTAACCGTGCAGCCGCAGCAGTTAAGCGTTACGCAAAGACCGCTTCTTCTGAGCTGGCTTCTGCGAATAAATACAACGATCTTATTTCAGAGCTTGCAGGCACCGTTTCTGCTGAGGTTGAGATTGCCGAGGTTCTTGAGGTTCAGAAGCCTGTTGAGTAGTCACGCTCTCTCAAATTAAACGTAAAACGCCGGTGCACTGCATCGGCGTTTTTATATGAGATGCAGCTTATTAAGGTAATTTACCTAGTAAAAAAGGACCTGCGTTAACAGATCCTTTAAGTTTTAGCTGAGAGACAATCAACAAAATGTTGATTATTTTGAATTACTCAGATTTTTCGTTCTTCATGGATGCATAGAACGTTGCATGTGCAAAAACGTCTTTAATGGTTTTTCCATTAATAAATGGAAGAGCGAGAAATTCGTCTACCGTTGGAACTAGTTCAGAACAATCTACAAAGTGGTTTTTTGAGTTTCTGATACTGGTGTCTTGAGCTCTCCATGCCTCAAAATTGACATCAGTGAGGTAATAAACCTGGTGTCCGACTTGCATGTACACAGAGTGATTACTGTGCAGGTACTCTACCAGGTCCTCGTAAGAAATCTGGAGAACCTCAGAACTTTTCTTGCCCATGATGCAATCCTTTCCACGTCGCTTGCGCGCAAATTATGGACGCACTTTTATAGACTATACCGCCCTCAGAATACGCTTATTCAGATGAATTGAGAGGCATAGGCAAGCGGACGTTTTTTCTCGCTCAACGGCAATGAGCGGATGGTTGCAATTTTTAGTGCTACTATTTGAGAATTTCTTGCACCATCTCATCTGCAGTATCGCAGAGTGTGGTGGCACCTGCAGCTAGAAGCGTTTCTTTATCTCTAAATCCCCAGGTAACACTAATGCAAGGCATGCCACTGTTGCGTGCTGTTGCAACATCAACCTCAGAGTCTCCAATATAGACAGCGTCTTGAGGGTCAACACCAATTTGAGCAAGGGCGTAATGAACAGGCTCGGCATCAGGCTTTCTTTTAAGGTCATCTCGCTGACCCAGGGCAAAGTCAAATCTACCTGGGAAGAAATTGCTCATTAAATCTGCAATAGCAAAGTCTGGCTTGTTGGAAACAACAGCGCATTTAACACCTGCTGATCTGAGCGTATCTACCGCATCGAGGATGCCAGGGTAGGGCGCAGTGTTATCCAAGCTGTGATCAGCGTAGTGCTCCTTAAAGCATGCGAGAACGCACTGGTATGTTGCATCATCGGTACCCTCTGGCACAGCGTCACGGATAAGTTTAGCAACGCCATTTCCAACCATCTGACGTACTTTATCAACGGTATAGGTGGGCATGTTGAACTGCTCAAGGGCGTAATTGGTTGCCCAGGCAAGATCAACAATGGTGTTCAGAAGTGTTCCGTCTAGATCAAAAACAGCGGCTTTATAGGCCATGAAAGCTCCAAGTTCTTCTCGCCCTGTAAGAGGGCTCATGTGTATCAATTTCAGTCTAGCGTAAAAGTGTGACGGTAAGTTATTTATTCCTCGTGAATCTCCACTAAGTTTAGATTGAGAGGATTCGACTAAACGTTGGAGAGTACAATAGTCTATCTATGAGCAAGAACGTGCCGTCTACACGTTTTTGCCGTCTTGAAGGTGCTTTCCGATTTGGCACAGGGAAGCAAAGACGAAAGGATAAAAATGGATTGTTCCTCAGAAACCCCCCAGAATTATTCCGCTCATGCAGCTGTTGATTTGCACAGTATGCATACGCATACCTGCGGAGAGCTTCGCGCAGAGCATATCGGCCAGACTGTTACGCTCACTGGTTGGGTTTGGCGTCGTCGTGACTTTGGAGGCCTAATCTTTGTTGACCTTCGTGATCGCGAGGGTTTGACACAGATTTTATTTGACCCAGATGTTGATGCAGAAACATTTGCAACTGCAGAGACTATTCGTCCTGAGTGGCCTGTTTTGATTTCTGGTACGGTTCAGCATCGTTCTGAGGGTCAGACTAATGAGGCTCTTGCTACCGGTGAGGTAGAGGTACTTGCTTCCAAGATTGAGGTTCTTAACACCAGTGCAGTTCCACCATTCCAGATTGAGAATCACATTGATGTTAACGAGGACCTTCGCCTGAGATATCGCTACGTTGACCTGCGTCGTCCTCAGATGGCACAGAATCTTCGTATGCGTTCTGATTTTGCATTTGCGCTTCGTGAGGCTTTCCATAAGCGTGACTTTACCGAGGTAGAGACTCCAGCGCTGTTTAAATCTACTCCTGAGGGCGCTCGTGACTTCCTGGTTCCATCCAGAATGCAGGGCGGAAACTTCTACGCACTGCCACAGTCTCCACAGCTGCTGAAGCAGCTACTGATGATTGGCGGTATTGAGCGCTACTACCAGATTACTAAGTGCTTCCGTGACGAGGATCTTCGTGCAGATCGTCAGCCTGAGTTTACACAGGTTGATATGGAGATGGCATTTGTCCGCGAGGAAGATGTCATGGCCGAGCTTGAGGATATTCTGGGCGATGCATTTGCAAAGATGGGTATTGAGTTCCCAGCTCCACTGCGCAAGATTCAGTACTGGGACGCAATGGATACCTACGGCTCCGATAAGCCTGATACCCGCATTGGTATGGAGCTCCACGATGTCTCTGAGGTCTTCAAGCAGTCAAGCTTTAAGCTCTTTAGCTCTGCTGCTACAACAGAAGGCCAGTACGTCAAGGCAATCAACGTTAAGGGTGCAGGCACCTGGCCACGCTCTCAGGTAGATAAGCTTGCCGAGGTAGCCGCCGGCTTTGGTGCCAAGGGACTTGCGTGGGTTGGCTTCAAAGAGGACGGCTCCGTGGGAGGTCCTATTACCAAGTTCTTCTCGCCAGAAGAGCTTGAAGCACTGCGTGCAGAGATGTCTGCTGAGGCAGGGGACTTGATTCTCTTTGCTGTGGGCGGTCGCCTGGAGACAGATGAGATTCTTGGTGGTATGCGCCTGCATATGGCAAAGGTCTTGGATGTACCGCGAGAAGGTCATGATTTCCTTTGGGTTGTTAATTTCCCACTGTTCCACTGGGATGAGGAGACTCAGTCCTACGCTTCTGAGCATCAGCCCTTTACGCTTCCGCGTGAGGATGAGCTTGACCTTCTGGACACTGACCCTCTGGCTATGGGCTCGTATACGTACGACTTTGTTATGGATGGCTTTGAGGCTGGTGGCGGCGGAATGCGTATTCACAACGCTGAGCTGCAGCTTAAGATTCTGGAGAAACTCGGCTTTACTGAAGAGCGTGCAAAGGCTCAATTTGGCTTCTTGATGGAGGCTTTGACGTTTGGTGCACCTCCAATGGGCGGCTTTGCACTTGGTCTTGACCGCGTATGCATGTTGCTTGCAGGTGCTGATTCTATCCGTGATGTCATGGCGTTCCCAAAGACTACTTCTGGCTCTGATCTTATGTCTAGCGCTCCTTCACCTGTTTCTAATGAGCAGCTCAAGGAGGTTTCGCTTCAAACGCTTCCAAAAGAGGCATAAGCAAACCAAGCAAAGCAAGACAGTAAGGTACGTGGTGTTTTAACGATGAATGATGCTTCTGTAAAAGAAAAAGCTCCATCTGCTCGCGCTGAGTTAAAGGTAATCTTGGACCATTTTGGCGCGTATAAAAAGGACTTTGTTATGTCGGGACTCTGTGTGTTTGCAGAGTCCCTACTCGAATTAGTGATTCCTGTACTCATGGCCCAAATTGTTGACCAGGGTATTTTACAGGGTAACCTTCAGACTGTTTTTGTAAACGGTGCCGTTATGGTTATCTTTGCTCTTCTCGCCATGTTTGCCGGCATTGGCTATGCTCGCTACTCGGCAAAAGCGGCTATGGGACTAGGCGCCCAACTCAGACAAGATGAATATCGCCGAATGGAAGAGTTTGCTTTTGCAAATCTTGATAAATACGATTCATCTTCTTTGGTTACGCGTTTGACTTCTGATGTAACCATTATTCAGAACGCCTTTGCAATGGGTACGCGCCCGTTTATGCGTGGACCAATTATGCTGGTCATGGGCTTGGTTATGGCGTTTATTATGAGCCCAGAGCTGGCAGTAGTGTATTTTGCCGTGCTGCCTTTCTTGGCTATTGCACTTTTCTTTATTGTGAAGCGCGTTGGTCCTTTGTATCGCGTTATGCAAAGTGCAATGGATAAGCTTAACGAGGCTCTGCAGGAAGACTTTGCGGCCGTGCGTGCTATTAAGGCGTATGTCCGAGAAGGATATGTCTCCGAGCGCTTTGAAAAAGTTAATACCCAGTATGCACAGACTGCTACAAAGACCTTTGGCACGTCCGTCTTAAACCTGCCTATTTTCCAGGCTTCAATGTATGTTACTAACGTGGCCATTCTTTGGTTTGGCGGCCAGATGATTATGGCTGGTAGATTGGGTGTTGGTGAGCTTACGGGCTTCATGAGCTACGTGCTGCTTATCATGAACTCACTTATGATGATTTCTGGCGTGTTCTTGCTTACTGCTCGCGCTATTACCAGTGTGCGACGAATCGGAGAGATTCTTTCCGAAGAGCCTGCTATTGAGTCTCCAGAGCACGGCCTGACTGACGTTAAGAATGGTGCAGTACGCTTTGAAAACGTATCTTTCAAGTACAGCCAGAGTGCTGAAGAGGATGTCCTTGAAGACATTAATCTCTCGTTTGCGCCAGGCTCTACCGTTGGTATTCTCGGCGGCACCGGTTCCGGAAAAACCACTCTTATCCAGCTGATTGCGCGCTTGTACGATGCTACTGAAGGCACCGTATTTGTTGGCGAGAATGACGTCCGCTTCTACAATCTTGTTTCACTTCGTGATGCAGTATCTGTTGTCCTTCAGAAAAATGTGCTGTTCAGCGGTACCGTCCGCGACAACCTGCTCTGGGGAGATCCCAACGCTACTGACGAGGAGCTGCTTCACGCCTGCTCTATTGCATGTGTTGATGAGTTCCTAGATAGGATTGGCGGCTTGGACGGAGACCTTGGTCAGGGTGGCGTCAATGTTTCTGGTGGCCAGAAGCAGCGCCTTTGTATTGCGCGTGCGCTTTTGAAGAAGCCAAAAATTATCATTTTTGATGACTCTACTAGTGCAGTTGATACTGCAACCGACGCAAAGATCCGCGCAGGCCTTGCTGAGCTTGCTGACATGACAAAGATCATCATTGCCCAGCGTGTGAACTCGGTTATGGACTCAGATCAGATTGTCGTTCTTGATAACGGCAGGGTCCATATGACTGGCACTCACACAGAACTTCTCGCCAAGAGTCCTATCTATAGAGAACTGTATGAGTCGCAGATTGGCGGTAGTCAATCGGACATTGACGCTGCTGGTAAGGAGGTGTCACATGGCTAATCGCGCAGGAGGAGCACGTCCTCAAAACATCGGACATACCATTAGAGTGTTTGTCTCGTACTTAGGTCATGCTAAGAAGCGCCTTATGTTGGTGGCACTTCTTGTTTCTATCAGTGGTTTAGCAGCGCTCCTTGGTACTTACATGATTAAGCCTGTTGTTGCAGCAGTGGGCAGGGGAGATGTGAGCGCATTTACTCACCTTGTTGTATTTACAGCGGTTGTGTATGCAATTGGCGCTCTTACCAGTATTGGTTACACGCAAATTATGGTTCGTGCTGCTCAGAGGATTGTTTTTGACATCAGACGAGACCTTTTTGAGCACATTGAATCGCTGCCCCTAAGATTCTTTGACCAGCGTACCCGCGGCGATATCATGAGTTTCTTTACAAATGACGTGGATACTATTTCGGAAGCGCTCAATAACAGCTTTGCCAACCTTGTTCTGGCGTTTATTCAGATGGTTGGTACGCTTGTACTGCTCATTGTTCTTAACTGGCAGTTAACGCTTATCACTATTCTCTTTGACGTTTTGATTGTGATTTATGCACGCTATGCAAGTAAGCGCTCTGCCAAGCATTACTCGGTGCAGCAAAAGAGCCTTGGTGTTCTTAACGGTTTTGCAGAAGAAACTATCTCTGGCCTTAAAGTGGTTAAAGTTTTTAACCACGAGGATGCCAACTTTACTGATTTTCAAAAGGTTAATGACGAGTTACGGCACTCTGGAACAAGTGCTCAGGGTTATGCGGCAACTATGGTTCCTATCACGGTCTCGTTGACGTATATCAATTACGCTGTGGTTACCGTGGTTGGCGCACTGCTTGCGGTTAACGGACACGCGGATGTTGCAAGTCTTGCATCCTACCTGGTCTTTGTTCGCCAGGCAGCCATGCCGTTCAACCAGTTCACACAGCTCTCCAACTTCCTGCTTACCGCTCTTGCCGGTGCCGAGCGCATCTTTGCGGTTATGGAAATGACTCCTGAGGTTGATGAGGGCAAGGTCGACCTGGTCCGCGTTAGTGGTTATGAGTCAGGAGAAGAGTCCTGGGCTTGGGTCACACCGTCTGGCGAGAAAACCCCTCTTGCTGGAGACGTTCGCTTTGATGACGTGACCTTTGGATACGACGATAATCAGACGGTTCTTGCAAATCTCACCCTGTTTGCAAAACCTGGCCAGAAGATTGCATTTGTTGGCTCAACTGGTGCTGGTAAAACAACAATTACCAACCTCATCAACCGCTTCTATGATGTTCGTAGCGGAACTATCACCTACGACGGCATCCCTATCAACGACATCAAGAAATCTGCACTAAGGTCCTCACTTGGCATTGTTTTGCAGGACACGCATCTGTTCACAGGCACCATTGCAGACAATATTCGCTTTGGTAAGTTAGACGCCACTGATGACGAGGTTATTGCTGCAGCAAAAATCGCAAATGCGGACAAGTTTATTCGCCGTATGCCACGTGGCTACAACACCGTACTTACCTCAGACGGCGCTAACCTTTCACAAGGTCAGAGGCAGCTTCTGGCAATTGCGCGTGCTGCTATTGCCGATCCTCCTGTGCTTATCTTGGACGAGGCAACTTCCAGTATTGATACGCGTACTGAGGCACTTATCGAGAAGGGCATGGATGCCCTAATGGCAGGCCGTACAGTTTTTGTAATTGCTCACAGGTTATCTACGGTTCGTAATTCTGACGCCATTATGGTTCTGGAACATGGTCGCATTATTGAGCGCGGTACTCACGATGAGCTTATTGCAAAGCATGGAGAGTATTACCAGCTGTATACAGGCTCGCGAGAGCTGGAGTAGGGGCATTTTATGTTTGAAGCGTTAGCTGTAGCTCTTGGTGGAGCTCTGGGTAGTTTAGGTCGCTGGCAGTTGGGAGTCCTCTTTAAACAGTGGATTCCTAACCTGCCAGTTGGTACGTTTGCTGCAAATGTTGTTGCAGGTTTGATTATTGGTTTTGTGACGGGACTTGATCTTGCAAGTCCACTTCAGCCACAGGTAAAGCTATTCTTAGCCGTGGGTCTTTGCGGAGGACTTTCGACCTTCTCGACCTTCTCAAATGAAACGTTGACCTTTATTCAAGCAGGTAATTGGGCTGCTGCAGGTGTGAACATTGCAGTCAATGTTATAACGTGCCTGGTTGCTGTCTTTATTGGATTGAAATTATCAGCTGTTGTGTCGTAGCGCAATAGTTCACTCGTCTAAATTAAAAGCTAGATATCCTTCTTTTGGATACCTAGCTTTTAATTTGCTTTCTTTCAAATACCGCTGTTGCGTTTTTTATTTTGTCATCTTAGGCAGTACAAAGAGCACGATTCCCATGGTAACAAGAGGAATACAAGCTACGCACACAAGTACAAAGAGTGCATTCTGAGCTCCTGCAAGGGTGCTTGTAGCTAAGTCTGTAGCTCCAAGCTGAGAAGCCGCTACAACGCCAGAAATAACGCTGGTGCCCATAGCGCCAAAGAGCTGTTGCATTGTATTAATAACAGCATTTCCATCTGCTTTACGGTCTTCTGGAAGATGTCCCAAAGCTACCGTAAAATTGTTTCCCATCTGAAGTGCCTGGCCAATGGCAAAGATAGCAAAAATATACGTGATCATTTCTACGGTAAGCACGTGAACAAGGAGCAGTAAAAGGAGCATGCTGGTAAGACAGCAAAGAATGCCTGTAACAATAGGTTTTTTGGCACCTAGCTTGTCTAAAATCTGGCCAGAAATTGGTGCCATAACTGCGCCAATAGCACATCCTGGAAGCATCTGAGCTCCCGCTGCAGTGGCACCTGCACCCAGTACTAGCTGGGAGAAGTTAGGCAGAAGATATGACTGACCAAGAATAATAAATTGCAGAGCAACAATAGCAAAGAGTGAGAGCACAAAGCCCTTCTCGCTAAATACCTCAAGGTTAATGATAGGAATTTTTGGAGATGCTTCAGATTGATCTTGGTGCTTAAAGGAGTTTTCGTGACGTACAAAGAGCGTAAGTGAGCCCACAAAAATCATAATTGCGAGCAAAATAGGAATGCTAAGCAGGCCAAACGCGCTGGACTCGTCAATGACAAAGATGAGTGCAATAAAACTTATGGTAAGAAGTAGCCAGCCAAAGACATCAAAAGAAATCACTTCAGTCTCATGGCTCTGTTGGATTGAACTAATTCCCAGTACAAATGCCACAATCAAGAAGGGGAGAAGACCGGCAAAAATCATTCGCCAGCCAAGATGCTCTGCAATCCAGCCACCAGCCGAGGGTCCTACTGCAGGCGCAACGGCAGTAACAAGCATGCCAATGCCCATCATGACACCCATGTTTTTAAGTGGGGCTTGCTCGGTGATGATGTTGAACATCAAAGGCAGTGCCAGACCGGTGCCAATGCCTTCTAAAATGCGGCCAAGCAGCAATAGCATAAACGTTGGAGCAGCAAATCCACAAAGAATGCCACTAATATAGAAGATCATGGCTACGGTAAAGATACTTTTAGTTTTGAATCGTCTGTTTAAAAACGACGACATAGGCATGATAATAGCAAGAATCAAAAGGTACGAAGTAGTCATCCATTGTACCGTTGAGGTGCCAATAGAGAATTCCTCCATTAACGTTGGAAACGTCACGTTCATGGCAGTTTCTACGACAACTCCCGAGAAGGACATAATTCCTGTTGCAATTACAGAAAGAACAAGTTTTGCGTTGAGCTCTCTTTTAAACATACAATCCCTTCTTTTCTCGGCGGTACATCGTAACACTATTCAAAGTAGGTTTTATAGCTGTTGGCGTATTCTTTGAGTTTTTAATATGTTTTTATTTATAGAGAATGTCATTTCATAGGTTATTTTTTTCTTTTTATTGGACTAAATTAGTGGAATAAATAACTTAAAGAGGGGATGAAGATGTCTAGTTCTTTTATTGCCAGTAGAACATATCTACCATCTAAAAATGAAATTTCTAGGTTCTAATAATTTCTTTGTTTATACATCAAATGCCCTGTGGAATGACATTTCTGAACATGAATGAATTACCTCAATAGTGGGCTTTTGATTATTTAGGAGTATGAGTTTATGGGAGCACCAGAGATAATAATTCTTATTGTTCTTTTTCTAATCTTATCCGTCATGTTTTACTGTGGACGAAGGGCTTTTATTTGGCTTTCTCGCTATCTTAAGAAACTTGATGGTTTACAGGATTCTATTGATGATTTGAATAGAAAAATATAAGCAGCGATTTGCTCAACTTAAGTTAGAAGAACGGGGTGGTTTAAGCCACCCCGTTCTACTTAGTAATATTGCGTGTTAGCAAGCTGTTTATTTAGCTTTGCCCTGGTTAGCAACGGCGTTAATCTTTGCCTCAATGACAGCTGGATCGCCAATATAGTGCTTGTCTACAATGTTCCAATCCTTGTCAAAGGTGTATGCGCAAGGAATGCCAGTTGGGATGTTAACCTCAAGAATCTCTTCTGGAGTGAGGTGCTCAAACTGCATAACAAGAGCGCGAAGGCTGTTGCCGTGTGCAGCAATAAGAACACGCTTACCCGCCTCAAGCTGTGGCTTAATCTCCTGCTCAAAGTAAGGCCATGCGCGTGCAATGGTGTCCTTCAGGCACTCGGTGTAAGGAAGATCCTCTGCTGGAACATCGCGGAACATTTCCTGAACGTGAGGATCGCGCTCGTCACCTGGCTCAAGAGCTGGTGGCTGTACATCAAAGGAACGACGCCAAATCTTTACCTGCTCCTCACCGTGCTCAGCAGCAGCATCTGCCTTGTTGAGGCCCTGAAGTGCGCCATAGTGACGCTCGTTCAGACGCCAGGTCTTATGAACAGGAAGCCAGTTACGGTCAAGCTCATCAAGAACATGATTCAGAGTGTGAATAGCACGCTTGAGCAGAGAGGTGTAGCAAACATCAAAGTCATAGCCAGCCTCTTTGAGAGCACGGCCGCCAGCTGCTGCCTCCTCGTGACCAGTCTCGGTAAGGTCAACATCGGTCCAACCAGTGAACAGGTTGAGCTTGTTCCACTCAGACTCACCGTGGCGAACAATAACAAGGTGCATGTACTGATCTTCAGCCATTAGGCTTCCTTTCTACGCGTCAAACTTTGTGCACCATACGTGGTAAACACCAAGTTTTTGGCAATACTTTACATACAGGTGCAAGACAAAACGCTTGCGAATAATATTCTACCGCACACCGAAAAATACGTGCGAATCAATGTCTAAAAGATTTTGCACATCGCGTGTGCCAACTTTGAACTGCCTCCCATTTCTTGGACACGAGAAATAGGAGGCAGTTCAAAACACACCTAAGTCGGATAATCTGTTAAAAAGACGTATACATGACGCAGAAA
>JAGZWL010000016.1:0-18921 GCA_018378955.1 Atopobium sp.
GTCAACAAGCTCAGCCACTGACTCACCAAAGCGAGAAGAAATTTCATCTAGTGAGGCAGACGTATCTTCTACGGTATCGTGCATGAGGGCAGCGCAAATGGTGTCTTCATCCATATGAAGGTCGTGCGCAAGAATAAGGGCCACTTCAACTGGGTGGTTGATATAAGGCTCGCCAGAACGGCGACGCTGATCTTTGTGATAGTCAGCAGCAAAGGCATATGCAGCAGCAATCTTTGTCTGAGCTTCCTCAGGCAAATATGTGCGCACAGCTCCCTCAAGCAGACGGTAATTATCCGCGCCTGGCGCCTTGGCCTCTTTTGTGGTCCTCTCGTCACTCATCAGAGGACTCCCTTCCCCCATCAAACGTTGAACCAATTTCTGGAACGATGGGTTTTGTTATAGCATCTGCCAGCTCGTCTGGTGAAGCAGAAAGTACCCACTGAGCAAATGATTCAAACTCAGCGTGCGCTTTAAGCCCCTCAGCGTAGCGTGCAGACTCCAGCAAGTCCATGTGCGAAGCTTGACTATTGACGGAGATTGTTCGCGATTGATCAAATCCTTCAATGCTAATAAACCCTAGCTCAGCAAAAACGTCAAGTGCAACACGAACGGTTTGCTCGTCAGCCTTAGATCGCGGGTCAATTTCTAGCGCCATCTGCGCAATATCTTCATCGGTAAGTGCTGAATCAGCTGTCTGAGCGCCAAGCTTTGGCTGCAGTGCCGTAAGCGCGCGGTAGACAGCTACCAGAGCTTCTCGCTGTGGTGCATGAGAAGAAAGGATGCGCTCGTTAACGCGCATGTCATGCGCATCAAACAGCATCTGAATTACAGAAGGCTTACCGTCTCTACCTGCGCGTCCGCTCATCTGATTGAAGGCAACGCGACCAAACGGCAGGTGATACAGAACAACCTGGCGAATATCAGAGATATTGACGCCTTCGCCAAATGCACTGGTAGCAATGATACAACAAACGTCTCCACGCCTAAAAGCACGTTCAACGTTCTTGCGTATCTGAGGTGTTAGACCCGCATGATAGAACGCAATCTTGTGACCAAGTTCTGGAATACGATGGCGTAGCATACGCGTCAGTGCCTGCGCTTGCTCCCTTGAATTGACGTAGACAACTGTTTTTGTGCCATCTGACACAAGAGAAAGCAGCGCACATTCCCTATCCTTAGCACCACGAAGGTCCCTGAGTTCAAGGTTAGTACGAGCCGTTTTGTCTTTGTATACATGCTCTGCTTCAATAGAGAGAAGCTCACAGATGTTCTGAGCCGACTGCGTGGTAGCCGTAGCTGTTGTGGCAAGTATCTGCGGACTCCCAAGCATCTTTAGTACCTGTGGCATTTGTGCATATGCAAGTCTACCCTCAGAAGCATTCATGCCCACATGATGTGCCTCGTCGAACACTACAAATGAGATGTTCTGCGCCTTGGCAAACTGATCAGCGTGGAGCGAGAAGAACTCTGGAGTAGTCAGCACAATATCAAGCTCATTGTTTGTCATGCGAGCAAACAGGTCTTCTCGGCTGGAAAGGTCTGTTTCTCCGTTGAGTACCTCGACAGAAATTCCTAGAGGCTCAAAGGTGTTTTTTATGCTTTGAACCTGGTCGTTGATGAGGGCGCGTAGCGGATAGACAAACACGCTCATTTTATGTTGCAGCAACGCAACACGAGCAGCATGAACCTGGAAGATAAGCGATTTACCTCTACCTGTTGCCATGACAGAGAGACAAGACGTTCCTTGAGAGAGAACCTCTAGTGTTTTCTTTTGCAGAGGCAAGAGCTCTCTTGAACCAATCATAGACGTGACTAGGGTCTGGGTAAGCTCCTCAGAAGAAAGACTCTCCAGCTCACGGCGCTTTTGCTGCACCTGTTCTTGGGAGGCCTCATCAGCCTCTGTAGTCTCCTTGGTAACCACAAGGGGCAAGTCAGCAGCGCTGCCGAGAAGATCTGCTTCAATGGGGCCGTCATCTTCATCGGTAAAGTCTCTGTAGAGAATGTCTCTGACCATGAGTTTTGGCTTAGTTCTGCCCTGCCAGGTCTCGTTAACTGCTTCAAAAATCAAATCAACAGCTCCGTCATACTCAGCTGCCGCCTCAACATGAGGCGTTCTAAACATGATGGATGAAATTGAAGAAATGCCATTTGAAGCCATAAAACAAAGATGAGCTCCGCCTGCGCCAACGCGTGAGCGATTCTTCATCACTACACCCTTGACACCAAAGAGCGGCTTTTTATTACCCTGACCAAAAGGTTGCAGGGCCTCAAGGGCGTCAATGGAGTTGATGGTAATTTCATCAAGGTTTACTAGTGCTGTTACTTCTCCTGAAGCCTCAAACTCTTCTTCTGGAAGCTCTGCCATAACCTTTGATAAACGCCTTCTAAATGCGTCAATCTTTGCTGTTTCTACCGTTACGCCAACGGCTCCTTGGTGGCCACCAAAACGGACGGTAAGGTCTGCACACTGTTCAACGGCGTGGAATAAATCAACGGAGCCAACAGAGCGACCAGAACCGCGAGCAACTCCATCTTGGATGGTAAACAGAATGCAAGGCACGTGATAGCGATTAACAATTCTTGAAGCAACAATGCCCTTTACGCCCTCATGCCAACCCTCTTTGGCAAGCACAATTGCGTGGCCGCCGTCGTAAATTTCTTTTGCCTGCTCAAGTGCTTCATCGGTAAGCTTTGCCTCAATAGCACGACGCTCGGTATTAATCTCTTCTAGTTTTCCAGCAAGAATGGTTGCCTCTTCAGCGTCTTCTGTAAGAAGAAGGTCAAGAGCAATATCAGTAGTGCCCATGCGTCCTGCCGCATTAAGGCGAGGAATAATAGAAAACGGCAGATTATCTGCAGAAATCTGGGCAATATCTTGACCAGCAACAGCAGCTAGAGCCACAAGACCTGGACGAAGACCTTTCTGGAGACGCTTAACACCTTCAGAAACCAGCGCACGATTCTCTTTGTTGAGCATCATCATGTCAGACAGTGTGCCCAACATGGCAACATCAATGTAATCAAGCCAAAGCTGGGGCTGATCTTGAAGCTGTCCTAAAACCTGCACCAGCTTAAGGGCAACGCCTGCACCAGCAAGTTCTCTAGAAGGACAATCTTCAACAAGCTTTGGATCAGTGACTGGAACACCCTGGGGCACCAGATCTGCGGGTTCATGATGATCGGTAACAACAACATCAATCCCCTGCTGCAAAAGCCAAGCAACCTCTTGAGCAGCAGCAATGCCATTGTCTACCGTAATAATTAAATCTGGCTTTCTATCTTGCAAAACTCTTGCAAGAGCCTCTTTTGAAAGTCCGTATCCCTCACCAAAACGATGCGGGATATACGGCAAAACATCTGCTCCCAATCGACGTAAAGCCAGGGTAAGCAAACACGTTGAGCTCATTCCATCAACGTCAAAATCACCAAAAACGGCAATCTTTTTATGCTCAACAATTGCCTTATGAACGTGGGCGGCAACCTCAGCCATTCCAGGAATACACTGTGGATCGAGCCAATCCCTTTGCAAGGATGGCGAGAGAAACTCTTGAGCTGCGGCTACATCAGTAAATCCACGTGCTACTAATACACGAGCAACAAGCGGCGTAACGTGCAATTCTTTTTTAAACAGCGACTCTAGATATACGTCTTGTGTAAGAACACTCCAACGAGTGCTTTTCTCGATGCCGGGCATCATGTCCTCTTTTCTGTGGCGGCAGAGCCAGCCAGGGGCACCTCGGGCGCCCGCGAATGTTTATCTCTTTCATTCTACCCATGTCACCGGACAAAAAATGACTAGCCCACAAATTAGTGAGCTAGTCATAAAAAATTTAAATCAAAGTTGCTTGCGCAGGGCTATCAAGAAGACGGGGTTCTCGCCAGGCGAACTTAGAAATCAACCACACCGTCAGAGTTTTCCCACTCCTCAACAAAATCGCTGTAGGTACCTGCGAGAATTGCTTCTCGTGCCTGACGCATCAGCTCAAGCAAGAAGTAAATATTGTGCATAGAAAGCAGCTGACCGCCTAGCATCTCATGTTGCTTGACCAGGTGATTGATGTACGCGCGAGAATAACCACCCGTACAGACAGGACAGGTGCACTTGGCATCAAGAGGGCCTGCGTCTGCGAAGTACTTAGCGTTCTTGAGGTTCATGCGACCCTCATGGGAAAACGCGGTGCCCATACGAGCGGTGCGCGTTGGAAGCACGCAGTCAAACATATCAATGCCACAAGCAACACCACGGATAAGCGTGGACGGATTACCAACACCCATCAGGTAGCGAGGCTTATTGCGAGGCATGTAATCGGCACAAAGTGGCGCCAGCGTCTCAAACATAACCTCGTGAGGCTCTCCAACAGAATAGCCACCAATGCCATAACCGGGGAAATCGCCAATGGACTCAAGATGCTCAATGGAGCGTCTTCGCAAATCAAGGTGCATGCCACCCTGAACAATGCCAAAGAGCGCCTGATCAGGACGGGTATGAGCCTTAAAGCACCTCTCGGCCCATGCGCTTGAAAGCTCAACTCCGCGCTCAACTTTTCTGCGCTCGGCAGGATAGCCTACGCACTGATCAAGCTGCATAACAATATCTGCACCAAGGTTCTGCGCAATCTGCATATTAGTTTCTGGCGTCCAGTACGACCATGCACCGTCGTAATCTACGGCACGGAATTTAACGCCCTCGTCAGAGAGCTTCATGAACTCCTCGTGACTAAAGACCTGGAATCCGCCGGAATCCGTCAGAATTGGTCCATGCCACTGCATAAAGTCATGCAAGCCACCCATCTGTGCAACCAGCTCATCTCCTGGGCGCTGAGACAGATGGTACGTATTTGCCAGAATAATTTTGGCGCCAAGGTCACGAACGGTATCGGTCATCAAACCTTTAACGGTTGCCTTAGTACCAACCGGCATGAAAATAGGCGTTGGAATATCACCATGAGGCGTATGGAAGATGCCGGCGCGTGCATGCGTCTTAGGGTCTTCGGCGAGAAGTTCGTAGGTAAACCAAGAATCTTCTTTTTTCTCTGCCCAATTTTCTGTGTGTACGCAGGAAATTTTGGTGGTAAAACCCTGTGCTTTTTTGGAGCCGTCTGGCATGTAACCTCGATTACAACGTGCGGAGAGCATCAACCAAAGCTGTCTTGCCCTCTGTTTTCTGGTCCTTCATTTTTATCACACGTGCAGGACATCCCGCTACCACGGCGTTTGCTGGAACGTCCTCAACTACCACAGCACCTGCTGCAACAACAGCGCCCTCTCCAACACGAATGCCCTCGATAACCACGGCATTTGCGCCAATAAGGACGTTATCCTCAACAATAACTGGCGTAGCTGATGCAGGCTCAACAACACCAGCAAGAACAGTGCCGGCACCAATGTGGCAGTTCTTACCAACAGTTGCACGGCCGCCAAGAACAGCACCCATGTCAATCATGGTGCCCTCACCAATAACAGCACCAATATTAATAACAGCACCCATCATAATGACGGCATTGTTACCAATCTCAACGCGCTCACGAATCAGTGCACCTGGCTCAATACGTGCGTTTACGTCCTTCATGTTCAGCAGAGGAACACCGGAGTTTCGACGGTCATTCTCGATGTCAAAATACTCAAATGCGTCTGCATTCTGCTCAACAACACTCTTGAGCTCAGACCAATCGCCAAAGACCACCTTTGAGCTGCCCTCACCATACACGCGAGAAGATCCATACGACACTGAAGCACCCTCGCGCTCTTTGACGTAGAGCTTAATAGGGGTTTTCTTCTCTGAAGTGGCAATGTAATTAATAATTTCCTGGGCGTCCATGCACGTCCTTTCTCAATCAAACAGATGCTGACCTATACAGGTCAGCACATGCGGTTATCCAAAAATCAACTCTTCAAAGGTATAAAAACCTGGAGCTTTTGTAAGCAATTTCTCAGCACACGCAACGGCACCATTCACAAAAATCTGACGTGATGTTGCGCGATGAGTCAGGCACACTTCCTCATCCTGTCCAAAAAAATGAACCTCATGAGTGCCGGCCACCGTGCCGCCTCTCAGGGCAAACACGCCAATCTCATCTTTGGAGCGAGCTCCGCAGAAGCCCTCGCGACCAGAAACTACCGGACGTATTCCCTCAGGATCAATAGCGGCGAGCAGCAGCTTTGCTGTACCGGAGGGGGCGTCAACCTTCTGGTTGTGGTGTGTCTCCACAATCTCGGTATCCCAGCCGTCAAGCGACTCAGCAGCCATAGCCACTGCGCGCCTCAACACAGCAACGCCCACCGAATAGTTTGCCGCGTGAATCACCGGCACGCTCTCCCCCAGCTGCTTCAGCTCTGAAAGCTGCTCTGGCGAGAAACCTGTGGTGCCAGAAACCAGCGCACACCCGCGCTCACGCACAAAGCCGACAACAGCCTCAAAAGCAGCAACGCCAGAGAAATCCACAACCACATCAGGCGTCTGCTCAACGGTAATCAGCTGATTGATATTCTCGTGACCAAACGCACCAAGTACCTCAAAACCATGAGCAATCAGGGTTTGCTCAATGAGCTTTCCCATCTTGCCGGTACCAATCACTACTGCACTAGGCATCAAGAAGACCAGCCTTTCTCATAGCGTTTTCAAGCACCTCGGCGTGCTCATCAGTCATCTTCCACAAAGGTAGACGATAATTTTCTTCCATAAGTCCCATACGAGCCAGAGCGGCCTTAACAGGAATTGGATTAACCTCGCAGAAGAGGGCGTGCACCAGGTCAAGATACTGAAGCTGAAGCTCGCGAGCAAGAGAGACCTCTCCGCGGTGCCATGCAACTACCAGGTCATGAACCATCTTTGGATCAAGGTTAGACCAAACAGAAATGACACCAGAAGCGCCAAGAGAAAGCAGCGGCACAATCATGTCGTCATTTCCAGACCACATAGTAAAGTCATCGCTCAAATAACGAGCAACCTTTGTTGCGTATGCAATGTCTCCAGAAGCCTCTTTAATGCCCCATGCATTTGGATGTGCCGCAAGCCTCTGAACGTTACGCTCAGAAATTGAGCAGCCCGTTCTACCAGGAATGTTATACAAAATACAAGGAACATCAACGCGGTCTAGTACATACGAGAAGTGCTGGTAGATGCCCTCTTCGTTACTCTTGTTGTAGTAAGGAGTAATCAGAAGCAGACCATCAACACCTGCCTTCTCTAGAGCCTCTGCTTTGCGTAAAGACTCAGCAGAAGAGTTGGAGCCAGCACCGCCAATAACAGGAACTTTGCCCTGAGCTCTGGCAAGGATTGCCTTAACTACCTCGATGTCCTCCTCATCTGTCATGGTTGAGGACTCGCCGGTAGTACCAAGAGCGAGAATACCGTCAATTCCCTGCTCAATCTGGAAGTCTACAAAGCGCTCAAGTGCCTCGAAGTCAACATTTCCCTGAGCATCAAATGGGGTTACTAAAGCGGTGATTGCACCAGTCAAATTCTTCATGTCCATAGTTTTTCTCGCCCTCTAACGTGTGGTGTTTGTAGTTGTTTGTTGTGCAAGATCTGAAAAGTCTGAGCCGTCAAATGCAAGCGTTGCAAAGTAATCGGCTTCTGTCTCAGCGCGGCGAATAAGCTGCACGGATCCGTCTTCTAGAAGCAGCAGCTCAGCGGAGCGCAGACGGCCGTTGTAGTTATAGCCCATCGAGAAACCATGAGCGCCTGTATCGTGAATAAACAAGAGGTCACCCACAGCTACCTCTGGGAGCTGGCGATTCTTTGCAAACTGATCGTTATTCTCGCAAAGCCCGCCCACAACATTGTACGTATGTGTTGCAAGGGCATCCTCTTTACCCATAACAGTGATGTGATGGTAGGCGTCATAGATTGCAGGACGCATAAGGTTTGCCGCACACGCGTCTACGCCTAGGTAGTGGCGGTACGTCTCTTTTTGGTGCAAAACGCGAGTAACAAGCGCACCAGCAGGGCCCAAAAGCCAACGACCAAGCTCGGTGTAAATGGCAACGTCTCCCATACCTTCGGGAACTAGAACCTCTTCAAAGGCGCGCTTTACACCCTGACCAATGGCCAAGACGTCAGGCTCAACCTGGTCTGACTCATACGCCACACCAATGCCACCAGAAAGATCAATAAATCCAATATGAATATCAAGTTCTTTGTGCAACTTAACAGCCAGCTTAAAGAGGACGCGCGCGAGGTTTGGATAGTAATCTTCCTCTTGAGCGTTACTAGCCAAGAATGCATGAAGGCCAAACTCAGTCACGCCTTTGGTCTTAAGATACGCAAACGTCTGGAAAAGCTGCTCTTCTGTCATGCCAAACTTAGCATCATCGGGATTTCCAATAATGCCGTTTTGCGACTCAAACACACCGCCAGGGTTAAGGCGTGCGCACATGACCTGCGGCATGTTGCTTCCCACCGCTTCTTCAAGCGTTGTAAGCATATCGCCACCAGCGTCTAAGTTAATAATGGCTCCCAGCTCATGAGCGCGAGCAAAGTCAAGCACCGTAGTGTCGTTTGACGAGAGCATAATGTTTTGACCGGTGACTCCACAGGCTTTTGCAAGAGTAAGCTCTGTGGCATTTGCACAGTCGCAGCCACAACCAAGCTCTGCAAGCAATCTCACAATGTAAGGATTTGGCGTAGCTTTTACCGCAAAGTACTCTTTAAAACCAGCGTTCCAGCTAAAAGCCTCTTGTAAAAGCTTTGCTCGACGAACAATCTCTGCCTTGTTATACAGGTGAAATGGAGTTGGATACGTCTTAGTGATTGCCTCTAGGGCATCTACAGAAACAAACGGTTTCTTACTCAAAGCTCCCCCTCAAATTGGGGGCGCAATACACCGTCAAAGTAGCACCCCCGAAATCTCGGACAGTCTTGCATGTGTTTCATACAAGCCCACCTGACAACCACGCCTGATTGCCAAGTTCGGCGAACCTCGCCTCCTTCTGGGGTCACTGCCTGCCGACTAACCCAGAACCCATCGTGCTCGCTCCTCTATTGACAGTAAAACCCTACCACAGAAAGCTCTGTATTTGGGCTAGTTTTGTTCTTCTCGCAAAGTATTAACAAAAGTCTTAAGGCGAGAAAGACCTTCTGTCAGATTCTTGTCTGAGGCAGCGTAACTAATACGCACGTACCCCTCGGCACCGAAGAAAACACCAGGTACCAGTGCTACACCAAACTCTTTGATTGCTCGCTCACAGAACGCCTCAGAATCAAGGGCAAATTCCTTGATTGATGGAAATGCGTAGAAGGCACCTTCTGGCTCTTCAACAGGAAGTTTCATGTCTTCAAGTGCAGAAAGCACAATCTGTCTGCGCTTTTGATAGTTTGTGCGCATAGGCGTGACATCATAGGAAAGCGCATAGAGAGCAGCTGGCTGCAAAAATGAAGGAACAGAAGACACCAGCTGGGCGTGGACCTTTCCAATATCTGTCGCAAGCTCATCAGAGGTGGCAACCCAGCCAAGTCTCCAGCCCGTCATTGCCCATGGTTTGGAGAAACTATTTGTCACAATGCAGCGATCAGACAAATCTGGGTAGAGCTCAACAAAACGTGGAACGTCCTCAACATAGGCAAGCTCTCTATAAACGTCATCGCATAAAACATAAAAGCCGTGCTTGCGGGCAAGTTCTGCCACCACATCAAGCGACTCTTTTGTATAAACACATCCCGTAGGATTGTTGGGAGAAGTCAGCACAATAAGCTTTGTCTTCTCTGAAATCTTTGACTTAAGTTGCTCAGCATCAATCTGGAAATGATTGTCACTGGTATCAAGTGGCACAACCACACCACGATTAAGCTGGCAGAGTGTTCTGTATACCAGATACGCTGGTTCAGGAATGATAACCTCGTCACCTGGATTCATAAGGGTTAGCATAGTTGCAGAAATGGCTTCCGCAGCTCCCACGGTAACTACAATGCCGTCTGGACTAACCCTCATACCACGAGCTGACTCCCAATCGGCAATAGCTCTTCTAAGCTCAGGAGTACCGATGTTAGGTGGATAGTGAGTGTTTCCAGCTGCAAGTTCTCTGTCTACTAAGTTGCAAATAGGAGCTGGAGTGTCTTCTCCCGGCTCTCCAATGGTTAAAGAAATACATCCTGGTGTTGCAGCAGCAAGTGCCGAGAAACGCCTGATACCAGAGGGTTTGAAAAGCTCTAGTGTTGTATTTCTTGATAGCGACATACAAACTCCTCAACGTAATTTCAATCCATAATAGTTATTATTTAAATCATACGACACTTGATTGATACGAGGTTCGCATGAAAAGAGTTTTGTCTCTTGGCCTTAAGTTTATTATTGGCCTTCTAAAAAGGGTTCTTGCACCACTTTTCAAATTTGTAGGCGGGCTTTTTGTTCTAGCTTTACTGGTTCTTGGTGGATATGCCCTCTACCTGCAGCTTAATTACTATCGCATTCCTGACAATACTCCCGTATCCAATCAAGGTGCCTCTCCTGAAACTACAACCGTACAGGTAGGCCAAACCTACACGGCTTCAACCTACAACATTGGCTTTGGTGCTTACACCCCTGATTACACCTTCTTTATGGATGAAGGCATCATGCAGGATGGCACGCGCACCGTAGGAACTCACGGCCGTGCTGTCAGCAGAAACTCCGTGCTTTACACCACAAACGGTGCCCTGAACACCGTTTCTTCTCTGAATGGTGGTACAGCTCCTGACTTTATTCTTTTCCAAGAGATTGATACTTCATCTGACAGAAGTTGGCATGTGAATCAAGTTTCTGAAGCAGAGAGCCGCTTTGGATCCTACGCATCATATTTTGCTCAGAACTTCCACACCGCATTTCTCGCCTATCCACTCACAGAGTTCCACGGTACTTCTAACTCGGGAATTCTTACGCTTTCAAACGTACTTGCTTCAAGCGCAACTCGTCGTACTTACCCCATTGATGAGTCGTTCCCCACAAAATTCTTTGACCTAGACCGTTGCTTTATGATTACACGCTACCCTACCAGCGATGGTCATGAGCTGGTACTTATTAACAGCCACATGTCTGCCTACGACAAAGGCGGCACCAGCCGCGCTCAACAGCTTGCACTTCTGACCAAAATAATGTCTGAGGAGCGCGCTAAGGGTAATTACGTTATTGCGGGTGGCGACTGGAATCATGCCATTTTAGGTTCACTTACACTCTATCCTTCTGTTCAGCAGATACCAGACTGGGTAGCAGAACTCAAAGATTCTGATTTGCCAGAAGGCTTTAGCGTTGTAGCTCCAGACAACCTTACCAACGTTCCTACCTGCCGCGGAGATGACATCCCATACGAGAAGGACAAGACATACACCACCACAGTTGATGGCTGGATTGTCTCGGATAACGTTGTTGCAACCGCCAGAAACATTGACACGCAATTTGCTTACTCGGACCACAACCCGGTTCTTCTGTCATTTACCTTAAAGAGTAAAGAATAATTTTTGTTTTGTTGTAACCACAACAAAAGCCATATGGAACTCCTGTCACACTTTGGGTATAAAGTAAGCCATAGTAGACTTTCTAAACCTATCCGAGAGGAGCCCGTATGGCACAGGTTCTTGATTTAAGCAAATCCGTTTATGAGATTTGCACTAAGTATCCCGTTATTAAAGGCCTCATGGCAGAAAATGGCTTTGCCGAGATTACCGAGCCAGGCCGTCTTCAGACCATGGGTCGTTTTATGACCATCCCTAAAGGTTGCGACCACAAAGGCGTAGACCTTGAAGAGCTCAAGGCAATCTTCCGCTCCCACGGCTTTACCATTCTTGGTGATGAGGAGCCTGCAGCAGCAGAAACCCCAGCTGACGAGAAACCCGCAGAGGCAGAGAATGCACCTATCGCGCAGACTCCTGAGGAGCGCAAAGCTCTTATCGCCCAGTACCTTGAGCGCCTCAACGACGGTGAGGATATCGAGGCTGTTCGCGAGGACTTTACCCGTAACTTCAAGGACGTTTCTGGCTCAGAGATCTCTAACGCTGAACAGGAGCTCATTGCTGGCGGCGTTCCTATGGAGAAGGTCCTGAAGCTCTGTGACGTTCATGCTGCTCTCTTTGAAGGCAAGGTTTCTTGCGCACCAACAGGTGCTGTTGAAGAGACCCCTGGCCATCCTGTTTGGACCATGCGCCAAGAGAACGACCGCATTCTTGCCTTTATCCACGACCGTGTTGCTCCAGATGTTAAGCGTGCTCGTACGCTTACTGAGTCTTCCAGCAACGAAGAGTGCGCTGGTGTTGCAGCAATTCTGAAGGCTGATATGGACGCCTTTGACGAGGTCTTTGTTCACTACAAGCGCAAGGAAGAGCTGCTCTTCCCTCATCTTGAGCGCCACGATATCACTGGTCCTTCAAAGGTTATGTGGGGTAAGGACGATGAGGTAAGAAACGCTGTTAACGGTGCAGAGGCTCTGCTTGAGACTGCGTACGGCCAGTATGATGCAGGCCTTATGGCAGCCGTTGCTGACTATCTGGATGAGGCTATTGAGGGTGCTGAGTCCATGGCATCCAAGGAAGAAAACGTCCTCATTCCACTTTCCCTTGAGCACCTAACCGCTACCCAGTGGACCCAGATTGCTGCTGAAGAGAACGAGTTTGGCTACGCATTTGGCGTCAACCCTCCTTCATGGCACGCAGATCCTCTTGAGCTTGCAAACGACAAGCTTAAAGAGATGGAAGCCGCAGCCGCTATGGACGAGAATAACGCTGAAGCAGAAGAGGAAGCAATTTCTGCTGACGGTAAGGTTAAGCTCTCTACCGGTGAGTTCACCATTCCGCAGCTTGAGGCTGTCTTTGCAACCATTCCGCTTGACATTACCTTTGTTGATGCAGATGACAAGACACGTTACTTCAGCCACGGCGACACCCGTGCTTTCCCTCGTCCTAAGAGCTGCCTTGGCCGCGACGTATATGACTGCCATCCACCAAAGAGCCAGGAAGCTGTTCGTCGCATCCTCACCGAGTTCAGGAGCGGTCGTAGCGACTCCTCCGAGTTCTGGTTTGAGGTCAGAGATAAGTTCCTCTACGTCCGTTACTTTGCTGTTCGCGATGAAGAGGGTAACTACCTGGGCGCTCTTGAGACCACTCAGGACATCGGACCAATCCGTGCTCTTGAGGGCGAGAACCGCAGAGGTTCTGACAGCTAAGATCTTGCGCGCGTAAAACCCTGAGTTGCCTCTTAAAAATTTTGTACGACTTGGTAGGCGATGTGTCCTTTTTAAGGCACATCGCCTACACTATTTCTGGCCAAAAGAGAGGAGCCTCAGTGCTACATCGTTTACTCGGCACTAAATATGCATACGCCATCGTTGCAACTTGTATTGTCATCATGTTTTTGCCGTGCGCCATTATCCTTACGTGCTTTGGCATCTTTATCACACCAGTTTCACAATATTTTGGCGTTCCCCGCGTTGCCTTCTCTGCGGTCTTCTCGGTACTCTGTATTGCCATGACGGTAGTTCTGCCATTCATAGGCAAGTTCTATAAAACACACGACACGCGCCTAGTGCTTTCTGCAAGCGTTATCATTTGCGCAATCTCATATGGAGCTATGTCAGCAGCTCAAGAAATGTGGCATTTTTATCTCTGCGCGGTGGGACTGGGCATTGGCGTACCTGCACTCATGTTCTTGTGCGTCCCCGCCCTCATTAACGATTGGTTTGACCAGCGCGTTGGTACTTTTATGGGCCTCTGCTTTGCATTCACCGGCATTGGTGGTACTGTCTTTAACCCCATCGGATCTGCCATTATCTCGTCTGGTCCTGAAGGTTGGCGCGCTTGCTATCTGATTTTTGCTCTGGTTATGCTTGTAGGAACACTCCCCTTCACCCTTTTTGTGGTGCGCGAGAAACCCCAAGACCTTGGCCTTACCCCTCTTACCTTCTCCTCTATTGACGAGAAAAACGTTGAGGTTGCAGAGACTTCTTCTACCGATATCTCCGCTGATAACGCAATGAAATATCCAGAGTTTTATATGGTTGCTGCGTTTTACGCGCTCATTACCTTTAACCAGCAAATCTCTCAGTACTTCCCAAGCTATGCAGCAACCTTTGCAGAAACTGCTCCTGCCATTGCTGCTGCCACAGGCCTTCTTGCTGGAACAACTATGCTGGGTCAAGCAATTGGAAAAGTGCTTCTAGGTGCTTTAAGCGATATCTCCGTGAAGCTTGCTTGCTTTGTAGGAATTTTCTCGGGTATTGTTGGCTTACTTATGTTGGGGATTAAGCTTCCAGTATTACCGCTTTTACTTGCGGGAACCTTCCTTTTTGGAATTGCCTATGCCCTTACAACGGTCGGCTCTCCACTTTTGGTACGTGCGGTCTTTGGTAAAAAAGATTCCACTCTTATTTACTCAAGAATTGCAGGTGTCAGCAGCTTTGTCTCTGCCTGTGCGCTCATTATTTGGAGCCTAATTGTAGATGGCTCGGCCCACGGTTTCTTAGTGCTCTTTGGCATTGGTATTGTGCTGATGAGTGGCTGCCTGGCGCTTGCGCTCACCGCACTTAAGCGCGCTGGCAAACGAGCATAAGGTTATCTGGTTCTGTTAGGTCTGTCTCTGGATCCAAAGGCACAACCTCCACCTCTTCAAACACAGTGTGCGCAACATCCATGAGTACTTCAAGTTGATGTGCGTCCTCTCCTACCTGTGCAGAAACTACATTTGTAAGATATCTTCCACCAGGAGTAAGACAGTGTGCTACCAGACTCATCCACTCACTGGTCATCATAGCTGTAGGTGGAACTTCTCCGCTAAAGCAATCATTTAAGATAGCGTCATAGCGCCTATTACCAGAGGTAGCTAGGCTCTTTATATACTCAACACCATCAGCTACTTGTACCCGAAGTCTACCTTTGCTCTCTCTAATAGCTTCATCCACAAAGAAGTAACTATGAGCTAGAGCTGCAATTTTAGGATCAAGCTCCAGTGCGTCGCAAGAAACCTCTGGATAATGAGCTACTAAATAACGAGGATACGAGCAGCCGCCGGCACCCAGCATCAAAACTGAGCGCACGGGGCAGGCAGCTTCAAACAATAAGTCATACAGCTCAAGATAAGGAAATACCAGCTGATCCTTTCTAGAATCTGTGTACGTTGCACTTTCATAGGCGCCGCCCTGCCACAACACACGTATATCTCCACCCTCACCATCTGAAATAGGAAATACCAACGCGGGGCCACTCAACGCCTGAGGTTCGACGTAAATTCCTGCACAAGTTAGGAGCTCCATATCATGAGCAGTAAGCTGTTTTTCTGACATGGAGCTCCTTCAAGTAATGTGTTGTATGTGGTATGTCTAAGTATAGCTAGTACACGGGGTTTCTCGCCAGGTACTACCTCAACTCAAACGAATCGGCATCGGTGATGCAGACGCAGGTGTCATAGAACGCCCTGAGCGCCTGGTACCCTAAAAGCGTGTCTTTGGTGCCCGCGGTCTCGTACACAGAGTGCATAGCAAGCTGTGGCAGGCCCACGTCAACGGCATGCATGCTGGCCTGAATGTTGGAGAGGTTGCCCAGAGTTGATCCACCTGGCATATCGCTTCTGTTAGCAAAGACCTGGTAAGGAATGTTTTGCTGCTTCCAAATAGCCTCGACAATGGCGCGGCTAAACGCATCGGTGCAGTACGACTGACGTGCGGCCTCTTTGATAACCATGCCGCCATTGAGATACGGCTTGTTAGCCGCATCGTGCTTCTCGGGATAATTGGGGTGCACCGCATGCGCATTGTCGCAGCTTACCAGCAAAGATGCCGAGAGCGCTCGGTAGTAATCTTCCTGTGTAAAGCCAAGCGTGGCATTTACGCGTTGCAAGGTGTCTTTAAGAAATGTGGACTGAGCGCCCTGCTTGGTATTTGAACCAACTTCTTCATTATCAAAGCAGGTATACACAGAGATGTCCTGCTCATTTGAAGACGCAAGGAAGGCCTTAAGCGCTACAAAGGCGCACTGAAGGTCATCCAGGTGACCAGCGGAAACAAACTCCTTCTTAGCGCCCCAAATACGGCCGCCCGTGTGATCAACTAAGAACAAATCGCGAGAAAGAATATCTTCTTGAGACACGCCTGCTGCGTCTGCTACCAGGGCGTTAAAGGCGCCGGGATTAAGCTCTCCAGCACTAAAGAGTGGCATCAGATCTTTAGCGCGGTTGAACTCTGGCGAGAGACCATTTTTGTGCTCAAGATGAATAGCCAAGCTTGGAATCATGACAACGTCGTCTTCAATGTTGACCAGCCTGGACTCTACCTTGTTTCCTACCTTGACCAGCACACGACCGGCAATACCCAAAGGACGGTCAAACCACGTGTGATCAAGCATTCCGCCGTATGCCTCGGTGTTCAGACGAAGCGAGTTGCCGTCACCGGTAAGCTCTGGCTGAGCTTTTACCTTGTAGGTTGGAGAATCGCCATGGGCAACAGCAAGCTGGAAGTGATAAGGCGCATCAGTGGGTGCGGTTTGGGCATCGCGGTACTTCTCGCCAACTTTCCAGGCAACAATTGAAGAATTATTGCGCGTGGTAAAGTAAGAGCCGCCTGGCTGAATGTCCCAAGAAGAGCCCTCGGAGAGGTACGTAAAACCATTCTCTAGCAGGTAATCTTTGATAGTTTGCGTGGTATGAAACATAGAAGGGCTCTGCTTAATAAAAGCAAGAAGCTCCTCAGAAAGAGCAAGTGACTCGTTTAAATCAGACATGCGTAAAACCTTTCATAGAACTGTGTTGCACCCAACAGCCTAGCACGCATTTTTGGTGAGGCGTCCACTTTCTAGAAAATGACGCAAAGAATACGCGCTTCAGGGTAGATACTTATATGTCGAACTAATTCTCACCCACCAAAGCGAGAGTGTATGGATATCAATCAAGCTATTGAGCACGCAAATGCGTTTGTCATACCTGGCCTTCTTGTTGATGATCAGTCCATCATCGGCGAGGTCAACAAAAACTGTGATGCCATTAAAACGCTGCTTGATGCCTGGAAGGAAGCGCCACTTGGCCAAGAGCCTGTAGAGTTTTCTGTCATTCAGCAGCTTGCTGATAGAACGCGCTCGCTCTGCGATACCTACGGCGTGGAGAGACTCAGAAACCATCGAGGCGTTGGACTTTCTCGCGGTCTTTCAAACGACGACCTTGCGGCTGCTGTTGCAAAGATGCAGCGTCGTCGTCCTAAGGCTGTCTTTAAAACCGCAGGCCCCCTTCTTAACGACTTGCAAATTGCCTATGTCGAGAAGAGTGTTTCTGGCACGGTGCTGGGCATTGATATTGAGACCACGTCGCGCTTCCCTGAGCTGGGTTACATTGTTAACGTGGGCTTTGAGTTCTGGAATCTTGGTCGCAATACCGTTGCCGTAGAGCCTCACACCGCCTACTTTGGCATTCCAGAGATGTACAAAGAAAAGGGTGTCCCTCTTGCCGATATTCACCAGATTACCTGGAAAGATGTTGAGGGCAAAAAATCATTTAGAGACGATAAGAAAGCCCAAGAGGCCCTGCTGGCAACTATGAAAAAGATTCCTTTTATGGCACATAACGCTGCCTTTGAGGATTCTTGGTTCATGTTCAACATTGATGGTTACGCAGAGGCTAGAAAAGCGGGCAAGATTATTGTTATTGACTCCCGCGACATCTGCCGTCGCTTGGACCCAGAAATTAGGTCTCTTCCCCGTGAGTCTTCTCCTGCCGCTCTTGAGAACTGGGCACGTCGTAGGCATACCCTTGCGGCGGACGAGAAGGAACGTCACTTGGGACTTGAAGACGTAGACCTTATGATTCGTACCGTTCAAGCAGAGTTTGCAGACCACAATATGTTTGAAGACTAGGCAACGTTGTCGGTTACCTGTGTTCAAGCGTTATACTAAAGAGTGGATAAACTAGATTTTCTCGCTAGAAAATAACTGCCAAGGAGGAGTTTTGTCAGAGAAGCAGGTTAGAGTACGTTTTGCGCCATCACCAACAGGTAAGTTGCACATCGGAGGTGCACGTACTGCTATCTATAACTGGGCTTTTGCTCGCGCAAATGGTGGCAAGTTTATTCTTCGTATTGATGACACAGATCCTACGCGCTCAACTGAGGAGAACACTCAGATCATTCTGCGCGCCATGAAGTGGCTTGGTCTTGATTGGGACGAGGGTCCAGATAAGGGCGGCGATTGCGGTCCTTATAGCCAGACCGAGCGTCTTGATTTGTATCGTGAGGCAGCAAATAAACTGCTGGCAGAGGGCAAGGCATACCCTTGCTTCTGCACGCCAGAGAAGCTTGCTGAAGACAAGAAGGCCGCAGAAGAGCGCCACGACCCCTTCCAGGGCTATCAGCGTACCTGCAGAAACATTGATCCTGCAGAGACACAGCGCAGAATTGATGCTGGCGAACCTTATACCATCCGCATCAAGGTTCCTCTGGACCGCGGCGACGTTATTGTTCACGACGCTGTTCACGGTGATGTAACCTTTAACGCTCGTGAGCTTGATGACTTTATCATCTTCCGCTCTGACGGCACCCCAACCTATAACTTTGCAACCGTCGTTGATGACGCTGGCATGGGCATTACTCACATCATTCGTGGCGATGACCACCTGTCCAACACTCCTCGCCAGATTATGGTGTACGAGGCTCTGGGCGCACCTGTTCCAACCTTCGCACACATCTCCATGATTTTGGGTCCTGACGGCAAGAAGCTCTCCAAGCGCCATGGAGCAACCTCTGTTGAGGAGTATCGTGACCAGGGCTATCTTGCAGATGCCTTTGTCAACTACCTGGCCCTTCTCGGCTGGTCGCTTGATGGCGAGACAACCATTGTTCCTCGTGACGTTTTGGCATCTCAGTTCTCTCTGGACCACGTTTCCAAAAACCCTGCTAAGTCCGATCCAGAGCGTCTGAACTGGATTAATGCGACGTATCTTGCCAATATGGACAACCAGATCTTTGCAAAGACTGTTCTGATCCCAG
>JAGZWL010000183.1:0-1286 GCA_018378955.1 Atopobium sp.
GGTCGGAAGGACTGTGCCGCTAAAAGCGGATATCGAGAATGAGGTCATACGTGCCTTTATAGATAGTCAGATTATCCCCAAAGAATTAGAAATCGGTAACTACAGACACATCGTCAAAGTATCCCGCAAGAACGGGATTGCCTATGTACATTTTCGCGTGCAATTCCCAGGACGCGACACTACGACCGTATTAAAACAAACACAGGGCATCGAGAGCGCTTTTTCGAAGCCTGTCAGCGTCGAGTTCATCCCTACGACTGGCAAGTATGCGAAAAAGTATCCACATACGCTTGTTTTGCACTACAAGGAGGAACAATGACGGACGACCCATTTGTAGAAATAGGAAGAACCCCTCTCAACGTGGCGGTTAATGTTGGTATACGTGCAGGGTTGCTGGGGTTGATTCAAGGTCAAAGCGGCTCGGGCAAGTCAGTTCTTGGCAACAACCTCGTTGTTGGGTTGATACAACGGCTAAGGGACGAGATTCAGATTGCGGTTATTGACCCCAAGCGCGTGAGCTTTAACTGGTTAACTCCGAGAGCACACGTCTACACCAACGAAACGGATTGGCTAACACTCTTGCAGAGCTTCGTCTCTGAAATGGACAGACGATATGCCCACATGGAAGAACATGGCCTAGAAACGTTCCCCATTAGCCCTGAGCAGCCGTTTCTTTTGCTTGTCATTGAAGAGATGAGCGCGGTCACCAATAATCAGCGGTTACTCAAGAAGGAGCGCGAACAGTTACAAACACTGCTGATTGACTACTCGAACCGTTGTAGGCAATGCGCTATGGGGCTTCTCATTATCTGCCAGTCATGCGATTCAAATACCATGCCAACGGTCATAAGGTCGAATTGCTCAACGCGCTTTGCATTAAAAACGTCAGGGCAGGAACAGGTCAAGATGATTGCACAAGGACGCGAGGAAGAGTGCCCTTGTGACTTGCTGACGCTGCCTGGACAGTTTTATGCGCTTACCTCTGAGACCAATGGCAGGTGGGTCAAGGGTAGGACGAAGCTCACGACCCTCGAAGAACGAAAGTCAATCATCCAGCGGTACGCGACAGACAAGCGTACGCCATACTGCTTGAAGTGGGATTCTGATAAGTTCTTGGGTTGATAGGCTGGATTTAACGCACCGACGCCCTGCGACCGAAGGGAGCAGAGAGCGTCGGTGCATCGTGGAGGGGCTGATTATTACCCCCTCCACGACTATCCCGTCCAATTCCTTGTTTGAGTGGTGGCAGATAACGCTTTTCTGCGCCTGCGATAAATATCCCGTTA
>JAGZWL010000184.1:0-1255 GCA_018378955.1 Atopobium sp.
AGAATGCTGTGCCTGCTCCTTCATACCACGGAAGGTACGAGAGGAAGTTCCATAATAACCCTTTGTGCGCTCGACGAGCGTCTGACGCTTCTTGCGACCAGCAACTGCGCGCTTAACTCTTGCCATATCTAATCACTCCTTGTTATTTGATCTGGTGGGTGGCGCGCTTAGTTCTTAGCGCCCATACGCTGAGAAACTACTGCTGCATCGCCAGCGGAAAGAACAGCTTCTTTACGGAAGCCACGGATACGCTTCTGGGACTTCTTGGTAAGAATGTGGCTCTTAAAAGCCTTAGCACGCATAATCTTGCCAGTACCGGTGCGGCGGAAACGCTTAGCCGAACCCTTGTGCGTCTTCATCTTAGGCATACTACTTCTCCTCCTGTGTGGTGCCATCCTCAGCACCCTCGGGCTTCTCGTCAAACGCTCCCTTGATTGGAGCAACGAGCATGTGCATGTTACGGCCTTCAATGAGCGGTTTCTGCTCAATTGTGGCAAAAGGCTTCAAATCTTCAGCAAGGCGATCAAGTACAATACGGCCCTGCTCTGGGTGAGCCATCTCGCGTCCACGGAACATGATGGTAATCTTGACGCGTGCTCCCTTCTTGAGGAAGCGCAGTACGTGACCCTTCTTGGTCTCGTAATCGCCCACATCAATCTTTGGGCGGAACTTCATCTCTTTGACTTCGATCTTGACCTGGTTCTTGCGAGCTGCCTTGGCCTTGCGAGCCTGCTCATACTTGAACTTACTGTAATCAAGAATCTTGCATACAGGAGGCTCGGCATTTGGAGCAATCTCTACGAGATCAAGACCGTGCTCACGAGCTCTCTTCATTGCATCATTGACGCCAAAAAGACCAAGCTGACTACCATCAGCGTCAATAAGACGGCACGTGCGAGCAGTGATTTCCTCATTGATGCGAGGACCATCGTTCTTGGCTATCTTGTACACCTTCCCTCTTGGACAATTGCTTGTCCGCCAATAAAAAACCCAGTGCACAAGCAACTGGGAGACAATACGCACAGGTAGCGTGCGAAGGTTAAATTGTCTGACCAGACAGCTGCTTTTGCGCTGTGTAGGTGGGGACTCACGTTCAATCCCGCTTCAAAAGTACCTTGTAAGGTTACCTCTAACAAGAAAACATTACAAGTACCAAGTTAGATATGACGAGAAATTCACATCTAGCTTAAACTTTTAGCTGGTGCCCGAGGTGGGACTTGAACCCACACGAGTTTCCTCAAAGGTTTTTGAGACC